>JAUXIZ010000022.1 GCA_030620855.1 candidate division WWE3 bacterium | reverse complement strand
TGGGGTTTCTGCAACAACAACTCTTTTGTCCTCTGCAGGAATAGGTGGCAAAGCGTCCTTTGCCGACATTGGGGGCGTAGGAACCTCAGAAACGATATCTTCGATATGTTCGGGTGTAAAGCGTCTTTGACCGCCTTGAGTCCGCTCCGACTCAACTTTCCCCTCCCGCTCCCAACGGCGGAGTGTCTCCGGGTGTACCCCAATCTGCTGAGCAGCCTGGGAGATAGTGAGTTTAGTCGGCTTTACCCGACCGAGCCTGTACGCCTCAAGGTCACGGAACGAATAACGGCGCTGGCCTCCTTTGGTCCTAAAAGCCTTAAATTTTCCTTTTCTATCCCAACGGCGAAGAGTTTCGGCGGAAACGCCTAAATAATCGGCAGCATCCGAAATGGATAAGGTTTTTTTGGCAGGTAGGTTGTCACTCATTTGGCAGGTCTGCAAACTATCCTGTTACTGTGTAACTTTGCACAAGTTTGCTTAGGTTCTTTTTAACAGAAAGTTCTTACGGGAATCAAGTGCAGAGTAAAAATCGAATGGTACCCCCAGTAGGAATCGAACCTACATCGCAGGTTTAGGAAACCTGTGCTCTGTCCATTGAGCTATGGGGGCCTATACTGTATGATTGTAACAGAGAAAACCAACTCGGGGACTGGCGCAATTGGCAGCGTGCACGCTTCGGGTGCGTGAGGTTCCGGGTTCGAGTCCCGGGTCCCCGACCATAACCTCAAATGCTGGAAAAACTAAAAGCTCTTGACTGGAAATTTATAGCCGTTAGAACCCTTTCCAACATCCTTATCTTGGGAGCGGTTGTTTATTCCTTATCCGCCTTCTGGGACGTAATAAAACAGGAAGCGCTTTACACCTACTGGAATATCCGCGGTCAGGAGTTTACCGTAGATGAAGTCAAAGATCCAGAACCGGAACCGGAGAGTCCTTTTGCTGCTTTGCTAAAACAACCCACTCCCCTAAAAGTTACCCCAAAATCTAAGCAGTTCGGGATTGTAGTAGAAAAAATAGGACTAAACGCACCGATCGTAGAAAACGTCGCGGTATCGGACAAGAGCGCTTACCTGAAAGCGCTGGAAAAGGGCGTCGCACAAGCCAAGTACACCGCCAAACCCGGCCAACCCGGCAACACTTACCTCTTTGCCCACTCATCGCTTGATTTCTGGAACTACGGGCCCTACAGCGGGGTATTTAACCTCCTAAGAAAGCTCGAAAAAGGAGATCGGGTAGTGGTTTTTTACGAAGGCGAGCGTTTTGATTACTACGTTACCGGAAAGGAGATCGTTTCCGGGTTTGATACCGCACCGCTTCTTAGAACCTTCCCTACCCCCTATCTAACACTGCAAACGTGTGACCCGCCGGGGTTAGCAATCAACAGGTTGGTCGTAACCGCAAAGCTCAGGGAATAAGTAAAGGTTTATTCGGAATCAACGTCTAAAAGCTCCTCGCCTTTGAACCAAAGTTTTATCTCTTCCTCTGCTTCCTCTGGAATACCCGAGGCGTGCACAAGGTTTTGGATAGAGCGCTTTTGCATGTTGGCAAAGATAAAAGAATCCGTCGAGTAGTCGCCCCTAATCGTCCCCGGGTTAGAGTCAGCAGGACTGGTGCCGCCAACCAAACGCCGCACATTCGCAACCGCCTGGCTCCCTTCTAAAACCGCCGCTATAACCGGACCTCTAGCTAGGTAATCAATACTCCACTTGCGGATCTTTCTACCCACTTCCACCGGATCGTTTGACCCGAAGTCCTTTTCAGGATCTCTTTTGTTTTGCACATAGTTTTCCAGGGTTTTTGAGCCAACGCTCAGGAGAAAACTTTTAGAATTGGGATAATGCTTTCCGACAAACTCCTTGGAAACACGGATCGTTTTAGAGCCTACAATCCTGAGACCCGCCTTCTCAAAGCGGGATAAAATCTCACCAACAAGACCCCGTTCTACAGAGTCCGGCTTAAAAATTACTACCGTTCGCTCTGTCATCGCTAAGATTATAACCTTTCCGGCGCCTCAATCCCCAAAAGCGCCAGACCGTTCTTAAGAACCTGTGCAGTTGCAGCCGTAATCGCGAGTCTAAGCCGTTGCAGCTCAACACCCTCGGCTTTGATGATTGGAACATCAGCGTAAAAGCTATTAAAGCGCTGAGCGAGCTCAAAAAGATAGCTGCAAAGAAGGTTTGGGGAGTAGCTTGCAGCTGCTTCTTCCAAAATTTCGGGGAAGCGGTAGAGCCAGCGCAGAAGCGGGGCTTCCGCTTCGCTAGCTAGTGGCTTGCGGCTAGTGGCTTGCGGCTTGTCGGTTTCTTTTTTATCCAAAACTGACAATGCCCTAGCGTATGTATACTGCAGGTAAGGAGCACTATTTCCCTCCAGTAGAAACATGCTCTCCCAGCTAAAAACGATATCAGATTTAGGGTGATGGGATAGATCGAAGTACTTGACCGCCCCAACACCCACCGCCTTGGCTATCTCATCTTTTTGCTTGCTCGATAGACCCTTGCCGGTCTTTGAATCTTCCACCAATTTCCTTGCCCTCGAAACTGATTCATTGAGTACCTCCTCAAGTTTGATGGTCTGCCCGCGCCGAGTGGACATCTTACCCTCCTTAAACCTAATAAGCCCATGTGCAACGTGTACAAATTCGCGGTCTTTGGACCACGAGAGTTTGTTGGCGGTTTCAAAAACCTGCCTAAAATGCAAGGTTTGATCTGCGCCAACTTCATAAATAATTATCTGCGGGTCCCACTCGTCAATTCTAAATTTAATAGTCGCTAAATCGCGGGTAAAGTAGGTCGTGGCACCGTCACTTTTTACTAAAATTGCCGGGGGCATGTCCTCAAACTCCACAATTTCCGCCCCCGCGCTCTTCTTACTCAGACCTCTTTCTCTCACCTCACTGATAACGGCAGGCATTTTACCCCCGTAGAAGCTTTCACCGTATGCGTAGTCAATATCTACCCCTAAAAGGTCGTAAACCCAGTCAAACTCCTTCAGAGAAACATCAACCACCGCTTTCCAGATGCGGCGAACCTCTTTGTCCCCTTCTTCAAGCTTCTTAAACCAACTTCTGGCCTTGTCCATAAGCTGGGGGTCTTTTTCGGCTTTCTGGTGGAAATCAACGTACATTTTCTCCAGATCATCAACAGTTAAGTCTTCCACCTTAGCTTTTGAGTCTTTAATCTCGGCAAGAAGTACTCCAAACTGCGTTCCCCAGTCCCCTAGATGATTGTCTCCGATGGTCTTGTACCCGATAAAGCTGTACAGATTATAAAGGGCTTGGCCAATTATGGTTGATCGCAGATGCCCCACCCCGAAACGCTTGGCGATATTGGGGGCGGAGTAATCAACCACCACAGTTTTGCCCTTGCCGGTATCAGAAGAACCGTAACTATTTTTGAGCTCATTTATCCGGTTAACTTCCCCAAGCAAAGCCTCCTCGGAAAGCCGGAAGTTGATAAAGCCGGGAGAGGCAACGTCGGTGCGTAGTGATTTACTGACCGCGTCCTTTATCTCTTCGGCTATATCGAGGGGCTTCCTTTCCAATCGGTCAGCCAAAACCATCGCTACATTTGTAGAATAATCTCCGTGCTCTTCCTGAGCCGGATGCTCCACCACAGGATCAATATCAATCTGATAAAGCTCTTTTACAGCCTCTTTAATTACTTCTTTGATTTCGGACTTGAACACCATCACAACTTAAAGTTTAGCGCATTTAAGCAACTATTCGATAGAATACCAGAAATCATACCCGTCGCTTTTTACAACTATAGTGCCGTCCAAGTCGGTTCTCAGGAGTGGAAGGCCCATCTTAGCAAGCAGACCCAACGTTTGATTATGCGGGTGGCCATATTGGTTATTGGCGCCGACAGAAATTATTGCAAGGTCTGGCGCTATCGCGCGCAAAAGCGGCTCATAGGTTCCATTCCAAGACCCATGGTGTGCCATTTTTATCACCTCAATGTCTACATTGATAAAGAGCTGTTTTTGTACTCTTTGCTCTGCATCCCCCAGGAGTAGAACCTCAAAGTTTTTGTAATCTAAAACCGCCACAATAGACTCGTCATTAACGTTTTTGGCCTTAAAGTTAGCAGTTGGCCACATTATCTGCAATAGAAGCTCTCCTACTTGTATTTGCCCACCGGCCGAGGCAGAGAGCACTTGGGCACCTTCGTTTTTAACCGCTTCCAAAAACCTTTCATAAGTCTTTGTGTCATAAGCGCTTTGGTAATAAAGAACCTTTCCGACTTTGTAACGCTCCAAAACTCCTATCAACCCTGTAATATGGTCCGCCTGGGGGTGGGTTGCGACTATCAGCTCTATCTCCCGATCCCACGGAAGTAAATCACGCCCCAAATAGCTTAAAATATCATCGTTGGGACCTCCATCGATAAGGATTTGACTGTTTCCCTCTTGTATCAAGATGGCATCCCCTTGCCCAACGGCATAAAAACGGATCAGAAACCCATTTTCTCCAGATAAAACGGCTTTAAATTGGGGAATTAGAGCCCAAAAAACAACAACCAGCGTAATCAGTAAAACCCCTAAAATTAGCCCTATTTTTGCTTTTTCGCTAACGTTTGGTGTAGAAACCATATACCACCTCCTAAAATGGCAAAATACAGTATTAATCCAGATAAAGAGAACGCTGAAACCTCAAAATAACCCACTTCCCAGGAAGAAAATAGATTCACAATCCAGACAAAAAAGTCCAAAAAAGGCCGTACCGGGATCATTATCAAGGATGGTATACCATTGACAATTGAACCTATTGTGGCTGTAACCAGGCCCAAGTATGTAATAATAGGGATTGTCCACAAAACCAGTGTGTTTACTATCGGAGAAAGCAAAGAAACCTGCCCAAAGTGGTATGCAATAAGCGGCCACACCATGACTTGAGCCGCCATCGTGGTTACCAGATCCTCCCGTAAAAACATCCCTTTGCCGGGTAAAACTCTATCAAACAGGGGAAACAGGATGATGAGGCCTAGGGTTGCAAGAAAAGAGAGTTGGAAACTTAGCTCTGTTACCCATTCTGGACTCAAAGCAACCATTATCAATCCAGAGGCAAAAAGTGCGCGCAGAGCATCTCCCTGACGCCCTAGAACCGTCCCCAACAGGGCAATCGTCCCCATAATTGCAGCTCGAACCACAGGAGCCTCCGGACCAACCAGAAGAACAAACAGGAAAACAAACCCCAAAGTTAGGGCAAACCGAACCTTGAGCGGTACAAAACCCAAAATCCTCGCCAAGGTGTTGATGATTACGGAAATATTGTATCCGGAGATCACCACTACATGGAGCGTCCCCGTAACGCGCAAAGCTTCATAAAAATCGGGAGAGAAACCGGATTTTATCCCTAAAATTGTTCCCAAAAGAAGTGGAGCTTGGGGGTCAGGCAAACTTTCCCTAATGGTTGCTACTAGAGTTTCGCGGATGGCATCAAGAAAAGGCATCATTTGACGGTTATCAGTGCCTTAAGCCTCTCAAAGGTCGCAGGACCAATGCCGGAAACGTTGTCGATCTCTGAAATAGCTTTAAACTTCCCGTAAGTTCCCCTGTAGTCAACGATCGCTTGAGCCTTAGAAGGGCCTATGCCCGGCAAAAGCTCTAAATCAATTGCAGAAGCCGTGTTTATGTTTATTGGAAACTGCTTTTCCTCCACCGACGAGGAGGCAATCTCGCCCGGTTCAATCTCTTCTAATCCAGAAAACTGGACGGAATCGGGTTGGACTTTGAGTTCGTTTAAGCCGGTGCCGAGGGAAATGCCGGAGCCAAAAAGGATAAATCCGGAAAGGATAGCAATAACGGTCTTCTTGTTTTTCTCAACGAAACCCCCAATCATTTTTGTGAGGGCAGGAAATTACGAGATTACAAAATTTACTAAATTATCGGGGATAAAGACAGTTTTTGCAACTTTTCTCCCGTGAAGGTGGGGCCTTACGTTCTCCAAGTTTCGCGCTTTCGCCACTACTTCTTTCTCCTTCCCTCCGGCCTCGATTTCAAGCTTGCCGCGAAGCTTTCCGTTCACCTGCACCACCACGGTCACGCGTTTTTGGGCAAGAAGCTTGGGATCGTATTTTGGCCAATTTTGGAGGTGTACGCTGTCACTCCCACCGAGATCATGCCAAAGCTCTTCCGCCAGATGCGGGGCATATGGCGCAAGGATCTTAAGAAACGCTTTCCAATCGTTTTCTGACAACTGAAACCTAGCATCTGACAACTCGTTTATAAACTCCATCATGAACGACACGACCGTGTTGAACTTAAGATTTAAAGTACCCTCCTCCACTTTCTTTACCAGCCGATGCAGTTTGGATTTCAATTCCCCGCTTGCGACCGGTTTCTCCTGTTTTCGAATCTCCTGATGCGCTCTCCAAACTTTATCCAAAAAGCGCTTAACTCCCAAAACGCCTCGGGGATTCCAAGTAATCATCTGATCAAACGGCCCCATAAAGGCCTCATACACCCGAAAAGTATCGGCGCCGAATTCAGCCACAACCTCGTCGGGGTTGACGACGTTGCCGTGGGACTTGCTCATCTTCTGCCCATCCGGTCCTAAAACCACTCCGTGGGAGGTCCTCTTGTCGTAAGGTTCGGGTCCGGGTACGAGCTTTAAATCATAAAGGAATTTGTACCAAAATCTGGAGTACAGAAGGTGAAGGGTGGTGTGCTCCATACCGCCGTTGTACCAATCGACCGGCATCCAATAGGAGAGCTTTTTCTTGCTAGCGAGGGCTTTATCATTCTTTGGATCAGCGTAGCGGATAAAGTACCAAGAGCTTCCGGCCCAGTTGGGCATGGTATCAGTCTCACGTCTCGCCTGCTTACCACAGGAAGGACAAGGCACATTTACCCAGTTTTTGACTTTGGCAAGCGGAGAATCTCCGGTATCAGTGGGTTCGTAGCGCTCCACATGAGGGAGCTCGACCGGCAAATCCTTTTCCGGAACCGGCACAATGGCGTACTCCTTCCCCTCGATTAAAACGCGGTCGTACCCTTCTTTGGGGTTTGATTTCTTTGAAGTCTTGAGGCAGTTTTGGCAGTAAATTACCGGAATGGGTTCGCCCCAGTAGTGTTGGCGAGAAAAGACCCAATCACGGAGTTTGTAATCCACCGCCGGCTCACCAAACCCCTTTTTCCGGAGCCAGTTAGTTATCTTGTCAGCCGCCTCAACCGACTGCAAACCGTCAAACTCACCTGAGTTGACAAGCACTCCGTTGGAGTCCTTATCGCTTTGGATAACCTCTTTGATTGGCAGATCAAATTTTTTGGCAAACTCGAAGTCTCGATGATCATGAGCCGG
>JAUXIZ010000020.1 GCA_030620855.1 candidate division WWE3 bacterium | reverse complement strand
CGGCAGCAAAATATATCGTCTAGGCCTCTAAAACCCAGTTTCCAACCACTGAATCCCGTGTTACTATTCGCCTGATGTTTATAGATCGGATTTTAGAAATCATCTATCCAACCCGTTGCGTTTCTTGTGGTAAAGACAGATCTTTATTGTGCGAAAGCTGTGCGGGAGAGATCGAACCTTCGGGCGGATACTTTTGCGTGGTTTGCGGCAAAGCAACGCTTGGCGGTTTTACCCACAAGACGTGTACGACTCGCTACACTCCCGAGCGAACGCTTTCCGGCTTTGCCTACAAAGGCCCGGCCCGGGAATTGGTTAAGGTACTAAAGTACAGGCGGGTAAGGAAGGCGGCCGACGTTTTGGCGGTTCTTCTTGTGAAGGATTTACAGGGTCGGGGCGTTTCTTTTGGACCAAAATCTTTAGTTGTTCCAATCCCTCTTTCCTTTTGGCGCAAAAACACTCGCGGGTTTAACCAGGCTTCCCTTCTTGCTAAGGCAGTGGCAGGCGCTCTAAAACTCGAGTTTAGAGAAGGTGCCTTAAAGCGCGTGAAAGATACGCCTTCCCAGGTTTCTTTAAACCGAAAAGAGCGGGCAAGAAATATTCAAGGAGCTTTTTCGGCTGGAGAGGATTTAGATGGAAAGGATATCCTTTTGATCGATGATGTTTTGACGACCGGGTCAACGGTTCGAGAAGCAGTCAAAGCGCTTAAAAAGGCCGGCGTTGATCAGGTATGGGTGCTCGCTTTTGCGAAGGATTAAAGAAAGAGCCGCCTGCAAGGTTTTGCGTAGGCGGCCATCTCTGGTTCCGGTATTGCTCAGAGAGCGTTACTGGGAAAACTCTACAGTGACCGAAAGGCAGTTCGCGTAAGGATGCTCTTGGCTTGCGGGTCCATAATCAGTTAGATACTGAGAAAGCCGAATCCCAGCGCTGACAATGATTTCTTCGACCTTCTTGCGAATATCGGATTCTTTCTGAAGTCGCGCCTCTAAATCCCGTGGCGATTTTTTGAGAATGCGCACGCAAACGCTGACCCAGTGGTGAGCTGACCCACGACCCTGGCGTACACTCAAGTTTTTCCTCCCGAATTCTGGAGCCAACACTCTCTTAATAGCGCGCGTCCGCCGGCTGTTCTCGGTCTTCATCTTCTCTCCTTATTTCTCGGTATCGGACGAATTGTATCACACCCCTTGTGACGTAACGAGATTAGGTCTTGGTGCTCGCTTTTGTAGAGAGTTAAGGTTAAAATTGGGAGTATGCGGAGGGTTGTCCGAGTGGTCTAAGGAGACGGTTTGCTAAACCGTTGCTGCGAAAGCGGCACGTGGGTTCGAATCCCACACCCTCCGCCAGCAAGACTTCGTATTAATTAAAATCCGCTCGAATTTTTTGAGTATAGTTCACCATTTTGTTAAACTAATTCCGATGGCGGTATCCGAGGAAAAAGTCAAAGTCCTTATGGAGTGGGAATCTCCAGAAAGGCCCTACACAAAACACGGTAAAACCTACTTTAAGAACCTCTTTGCTCTTTTGGTTATTTTGGCTGCGGTGGCTGTTTTCTTTAAAGAATTTATCCTGGCTGGGGCTTTGGGGGCGGTGGGCTTTCTCAAATGGGCTCTGGGTACAAACCCGCCCAGGACCGGCCGTCACATGATTACAAATGTGGGCATCAACAGCCACGGGCACGAGTACAGCTGGGACCAGCTTAAAGACTTTTGGTTCGGCAAAGCCGACGGTTTAGATGTGTTGCATATTGACACCAAGAGCATGTACCCGGGCCGGCTTTATATGCTTTTAGGCGGCGCAGATAAGAGGGAAATATCCGATCTTTTAAGCGGGCACTTGCCTTTCCGAAGGAAAGTTAGAGAGGACTTTATCGAGAAGATATCCGCAAAAGTATCCCGCCGGTTCCCCTTGGAGTAAGCCTCTTTCCGTGTCAGGTTATAATTAAGATAATTACGGCTTAATATGTGCGCCCGTAGCTTAGCGGATAGAGCGTCGGCTTGCGGAGCCGGAGGTCGCAGGTTCGAATCCTGTCGGGCGTACCACCTTAGGAAGGGTGGCAGAGTGGACGAATGCGCACGCCTTGAGAGCGTGAGACCTCGCAAGAGGTTCGGGGGTTCGAATCCCTCCCCTTCCGCCAGTGGTGGGGTGCCAGAGTGGCCGAACGGGCTCGCCTGGAAAGCGAGTAACCCTTCACGGGGTTCGTGGGTTCGAATCCCACCCCCACCGCCAGCTCCCATAGCTCAACTGGACAGAGCGTTGGTTTCCGAAACCAAAGGTTGGGCGTTCGAGTCGCCCTGGGAGCACCATCTTAATTAAGAACTTTGCCAGGTGTTTTTCTCTCTAAAGTATTCCTCAAGAGTTATTCCTCTTTTGTATAGTTTAGTTGCCAAATCTACCCCTACCCAGCGGATATGCCAGGGCTCGCTTATGTATCCGGTGATTTGTTCTTTTCCGGGCGGGTAGGAAACGACAAAACCATACTTGGAGGCGTTTTTGGCTACCCACGGGGCGGCCGCGCTACTGGAGAAGGTTTCAAACTTCAATGATTCTAGCGATATATCTACCGTTGTACCAAGCTGGTGTTCGGAATGCCCGGGCCGTGCTGAACCCTGCAGAGCCGTTTGGTAGTCAAACTGCTCTACCCAAAAATAAAAGGTTTCAACTTGGTAAGCGTACGACCTGTAAGCGGATGCGATCGCCAGGTTAAAACCAGCCCCTTTTGCGGCCGCAAAAAGCTTATCCAGGTAGGGTAGAACGTCCGCCCGCAAAAGTTGATTTCCGTAGGTTGAAAATCCGGTTATTTGCTTGAGATTTGGCGGGACGTAGCTTGCCGGCAGGGCAAAGGTTTTGTTGACGTAGGCGAGTGTCATATCCTTTTCAACATCAACGGTCACAGAACCCAAATAGTTTGGGGGGACCTCAAGCGCCACCGCCGCAGCTTGAACCTCGCCGGCGGGAGGTACGGTTTTGAAACCGTCCCAGCTAATCTTTTGCCCAATTTCTTTGGGTCTTTCCCCGATCAGTCCGAAAATCGCAGCCGCAAGCAGTACTACGTAACAGGACGGCCAAAGTATTTTTTTGAGGATGTTGTTATTAATCATTTGGTGTGCAGGTATAATTAGTATATCTCGAAAGGAAGGGCAGTCTAGTGGAGGCGTGCCGGAGCGGTTTAACGGGCTGGTCTCGAAAACCATGCGGGGTTTACCCCACGGAGGTTCGAATCCTCCCGCCTCCGCCACAGTTGCCCTGTCCCGATTTTGATTTGTCCCTGCTAAACTAATTGCACATGGCCGACCAGATTGAGGAGATAAAACGAAAGCTCGACATTGTTGACGTAGTTTCCTCCTACGTACCGCTTACCAAGTCGGGTAAGAACTACAAGGCTCTTTGCCCTTTCCACTCCGAGAAAACTCCTTCTTTTATGGTTTCTCCAACTCTCCAGAT
Organism: candidate division WWE3 bacterium; assembly: GCA_030620855.1. GTDB lineage: Bacteria > Patescibacteriota > WWE3 > 9FT-COMBO-53-11 > 9FT-COMBO-53-11 > JAUXIZ01. The sequence goes on along the minus strand of JAUXIZ010000020.1, from coordinate 5,135 downwards.
TTTTAAGTGTTTTGGCTGTTCTGAAGGAGGGGACGCTTTATCCTTTTACAGCGCGATCGAAGGCGTTTCCTTTGGTGAGGCGCTTAAAGAGATGGCAAAGAGAGCGGGAGTTAAACTTGTAAGCCGCAAGCAAAGCCCCGAGGAGCGTCAGAAGGAAAAGTTCTATGAGATCAATCGCCTAGCCTCCGATTTCTTCCATCACCTTTTGACAAAGCACGATGTCGGCAAGCCGGCGTTAGGGTTTCTCAAAAAGCGAGGACTTAGCAAAGATTCGATCGAGGAGTTTAACCTCGGGTACGCGCCGCGCTCTTGGGACAGCTTGGGGCGCTTTATCGTCAAAAAAGGCTACACCGTCACAGACCTTTTGCAAAGCGGTTTGGCCAGTAGAAAAGACCAAGGCCGCGGCTACTACGACTTTTTCCGCGGGCGGGCTATGTTTCCACTTCGCTCCTCAACGGGGCGGGTGATCGGGTTTTCCGGCAGGGCTTTGGGCGATGAGCAGCCCAAATACATAAACACAACCGAGACTCCGGTTTTTGAGAAGCGTCGCCTGCTCTATAACTTTGATTTAGCTAAGCGGGAGATTAAGAAGAAAAAGACCGCCATTTTAGTGGAGGGGGAGCTTGATGCAATTGCTCTTTATGAGAAAGGGCTCAAAAATGTTACGGCTACCAAAGGGACCGCCTTATCCTCTGAACAAATAACTACTCTTTCCCGCTTTGCAAATAATCTTTTGCTTTGTTTTGACCGGGATGCTGCGGGGCTCGAAGCCACTAAAAAGGGCATTTTTATTGCCCAGTCTGCGGGGCTTGAGGTCAGGGCTATTCTTTTGCCCGAGGGCAAGGATCCGGACGAAGCCATTCGCGAAGATGAGGACGGATTCAAGGATCTGGTTGAGAAAGCTCCTCCGATTTTCGACTTTTACCTGGAGTCGGCTCTTTCCCGTTTTGACCCGTTAACTCCGCTGGGCAAAAAGAAAATTGCCGGGGAGATCTTGCCGGTTGTTAAAAGCTTGGCCAATGAGGTTGAAAAAGCCGGGTATCTTTCCCGCCTTGCCAAAGAGCTGGATATTGATGAAAAGGTGCTTTGGAAACAGCTGGAAAAGGAGGAAGCTATTGAGGGCGAAAGAGTTTTTGCCTCTTCCGTTAAAGAAACCTCCAAGTCCTCCAAACTCCCTAGAAAAGAAGCCTATCTTTTTGCAATGCTTTTCTCCGTCCCGCCAAGCAGAATAAAAAGTACCATTCGAAAGATTGCGCTCGAGGACATAAAAGACCTCAAGCTGCTAGCTCTTTTGGAAGCCCTTAAAGGGTATTTAAAAGATATAAAGCGGTTTCGTCTGGAGAACTTTTCTGGTAAACTTGACGGGGATTTGAGGCGTGTTTTTGAGGAGCTGGTGCTTATTCCTCTGCCGCAGACCGATGTGGAGGAAGAGTTTGCAAAAGCGCTTGCAGCCGTTAAAAAAGGGCGTTTTATTAGAGAAAGAAAGGAGCTCTTGGTGCAAGTCCGCAAAGCGGAAAAAGCCGAAAAGCCGGCCCAGGTCAAAAAGCTCCAGCGCCAGATACAGGAGTTAAGTCGCAAGATCGATGGTAAAGATTAAAAAAACCGATTCACCTATAATCAAAAAACTCATTGAAAAAGGCAAGCGGGAGGGCTACATAACCCAAGAGGAGGTCCTTTCAAACTTTCCGGAAGCCGAAGAAGACATTGAGAAGCTGGATGACCTTTATTCCGTTTTTATCGAAGAAGGCATTGACGTATTTGAGACTGCGGAAGAAGAAGAAAAGAAGCCCGAAGAGATCGAAAAGGAGCTCAAAGCCAAAGCCAAAGCCCGCCGCGACACCACCATCACCTCCGATCCCGTCAGGATGTATCTTAGGGAAATCGGCAGAACCGCTCTCTTGACCAAGCCCGAGGAGGTCGAGCTGGCAAAAGCAATCGAAAAGGGAGGAAAAGCAACCGCCCGGCTTAAAAAAGCAACGTCTCGGATGAGCAAAAAAACCAGGAACAAGCTAAAGAAGGACGCCCGATTGGGAGACCATGCTTGGGAAAGACTGACTAAAGCAAATCTTAGGCTTGTGGTCTCGATTGCCAAAAAGTATTTAGGGCGCGGGTTGTCATTTTTGGATCTTATTCAGGAGGGAAATATTGGCTTGATGCGCGCGGTCGAGAAGTTTGAATGGCAGCGAGGGTTTAAATTTTCGACTTACGCAACTTGGTGGATTAGGCAGGGGATTACCCGGGCGATTGCGGATCAGGCTCGGACCATCAGAATCCCGGTCCACATGATCGAAACTATCAACAAATTCAACCGCATCCAGCGCCAGCTGGAGCAAAAGCTGGATCGCGAGCCCACTCCGGAGGAGATCGGTAAAGAAATGGACATCACTGGCGACAAAGCCCGGGAAATTGTAAAAATCTCCCAGAAACCAACCTCCTTGGAAACTCCGATTGGCGAAGAGAAAGACTCCCGCCTTAAGGATTTTGTGGCCGATGAGGAGATTTCCGCTCCAACCGACGACACTTCCAAAGAACTTCTTAAGCATCAGCTTCTTGAAGTGTTGGGATCCCTTTCCCCTCGGGAACAGAAGGTCATCGAGCTGAGATTCGGGCTTAGAGACGGCAAGCCAAGGACACTTGAAGCGGTCGGCAAGGAGTTTGGCGTAACCCGTGAGAGAATTCGGCAAATCGAAGCCAAAGCCATAAGAAAACTCCGCCACCCCTCAAGATCCAAAATCATTAAGGATTACCTTTAATAACTTGTTGATAAAAGGACGGGTTTTTCTTTCAAAAAACCTTAGCTTTAAACTCACTTCGCTCACTTAAAGTAATATATCTTTGTGGAAGTTTTTAATCGTTTAAGCCGTTGGAATAGTTCTAGTGGAAAAAGCGTTTCCAAGAAATTTCTCCGCTTTTCTTTGGTAGGGATCTCCAACACGGCGGTAGATTGGCTCATATTCTTTATCCTGATAAATGTTTTTCCTTTCTTTGGCGCACGAGAGGTTTTGGCCAAGGCGTTTTCCTTTCTATTTGCCGTAGTCAATAGTTTTGTTTTTAATAGTCTTTGGACTTTCAGAGACGAAGTCGCTAAAGGTCAGGAGGACGGTGTAGGTTTTTTTGCCTATTCCAGGGTAGGCAAGTTTTTTATTACGGCTTTAGTTGGTTTGGGAATAAATTCTTTAGTATTTTCCTTTGCAAGGGTTGTGTCTTCGCCGTTACCCAACTTGCATTCTCAGCTTCTGTCTTTAGCGCTTGCCACCGGAGCATCGCTGATTTGGAACTTTGTTGTAAATCTAGCCTGGACTTATCAAATTGGAGAGAGTAAAAAACCTGACAAGATAAATAAAGTTGCAGCAGGTATAATCTTTCTCTCCCTTTTTATAGCTTCTTTCTCAGCCTTGAATGATTCAGTGACCTCGGATGAGGTTCCCCACATCGCTGCCGGATACTCCTATATTGGCTTGGGTAAGATGCTCTTCAACCTGGAACATCCACCGCTTGGCAAATATATTTCCGCCCTTCCTCTAACAGCGCTTTCGCTGGACTCACCTGCACTTGAGGATACGGCAAAGGTGATGGAGGAGGAAGATGGCCCATTTTGGTTGTTGCAGTGGAAGCAGGGATTTGGACTTATTTTTGATCAGGGAGTAAGTCACGAGTTGGTGGTGTTTCTAGCACGCTTACCTATGATACTAGTGTTTGGGCTCGCATCCTGGTTTGTATACCTTCTAGGGCGGGGCATGTTCGGCTCGCGGGCGGGTTTGGCTTCGCTTTTACTCTTTTCCTTCTCGCCCAGCTTTTTAGCGCATGGCCGGCTAGTTACTACGGACGTTGGGGTAACTTTTGGGTTTGTAGCTACTTTATACTTCCTGTACAGATACATAAAAGAAGAACGAAAGACAGATCTGCTTCTTACCGGAATTTTCTTGGGTTTAGCCAACCTTTTTAAGTTTTCGGCGCTAATTCTCTACCCCGTTTTAGGTTTAATCCTGTTTCTTAAGTTCTTTGATCTAACGAGGTTTTGGGATTCGGTTGTAAAAGTGGTTAAGTCTTGTCTACCCGTATTTTTTGTGGGGCTCTTTACCACCCTTTTGGGGTACTACCTGCTTTTTCCAAACGATGTTTGTTGCCCAAACCCCGGAGAAGATATTTTTGTCGGTGACTATCACTCGGGTTTGGAAAAGATAGCTTTTCTAGACGATCTCCCCGGCGGTCGACCTATTTTAAATTACTTTGGTGGTATTAATTCGGTCATTAACAGAGTGAGGCCTGGGAACGCTCCTTTTATTTTTGGCGAGGTATCCGAGTCTTCTTGGTGGTACTTTTTTCCGGTGAGCTTTGCCCTTAAGGAACCCATACCCACCGTACTGGGGTTTTTTGTTGCCTTATGGTTTTCGGCTTGGGTTCTTTTGAGGTCTCCAAATTCGAGGTTTAAGATTTTATTTCTGGCCGTTCCTTTTGTAGTGTACTTCCTTTCTGCTGTGTCTTCGCGTTTTAATCTAGGCATTCGCCATGTGCTCCCTGCTTTGCCGTTTTTATACGTTTTAATCGGAGCTTCCGTATCTAATCTTTGGGATAAAGTTTCGTGGGTTCCTAAAGCGGCGGGTTTTGCGGCAGTTTGGCTTGTTTTAGGAACTGTCCTTTCTTTTCCAAATTACATAGCGTATTTCAACGGTGTCCAGCGCGTTTTAGGATGGGACAAGCACGAGGTCTTCGTTGATTCCAATCTTCAATGGGGCCAAAATCTTATGCGTCTCGAGAGGTTTGTGAAGGAGCAAAATATTGAAAAGATAAAGGTAGACGTCTGGTTTGGAGGCTTCATAAATTCTTTCTATGTGCCGCAGGCCTTAGATTGGGACAAGGGCTTGGATAGTGAGGTAGAGTGGTATGCGGTTGGAGTTACTCCATTTCAGCTTGCTAAGGGGGCAAAAGACGATCCCTACGAGTTTTTAAGAGATGAGGAACCGATTAAGATCGTAGGTGGCGGTATACTGGTTTACCATATCCAAAACAATGAGTAAAAAAGTTGTTTTTTCTGTAATTATCCCGGCTTAGAAAGAGGAAAAGCGGTTGCCTAGAAATATTGGCGACTTCATAAGTTTCTCTAAGGATTATAAATATCCTGTCGAGCTTATATT
>JAUXIZ010000050.1 GCA_030620855.1 candidate division WWE3 bacterium | reverse complement strand
GCAGAGCGAAATTGCTAGCTCCGCCGAAGGCGGGGCGTCCCTTGACTTGATCCAAGCGCCCTTAAAATGGCAAAGCCTTGTCTAAAACCAAATTCCTTGTTATTATTGAAATTAATATCCTATAGGAAAGGAAGGACTATGCTTGACACAGTCGATCTTGTAAGGCGTGCCCGCAATCTTCTTAAAGCAACCCGCCCCGTCCCTACCATCATCAAACATTTTGTGCGGGAAGGAATCGGTGAGGCCAACGCCTGGGCCGTTCTGGAAGAGGCGGTTTTCCTGAACCTTCGCGAAGCCGTGGATTCCGTACTTCCACTTTTGAGAGAGCGAAAAGGCGGAACCAAGATCCAGCGCACTCTCATGATGAAAAACGGCTACTCTTGGCTGGAGGCCAACACCATCTTTGAGAAAGCGCGACAGCTCTGGGTCGAAGAAGAACTGGAAGTACAGCGTTAGGAAGACGAGGGTGGAGTATTTTAAGCAGTCAACCCGTTTGGGCAAGTTCCAAGCGGGTTTTCTTTTTTCCTCAATCGACCATAAAGGTGGATTCTTCGTAAAACCGCAGATTAATGTTCTTAATAAAATCCTCAAAGTAGCGCAGTTTCTCTTTGCCGGTCTTTTCCGGAGAAAGCATCTCAAGAGGATAGTTTATGCGAAGTACTCGCCCGTTGATAACGTGACGCGTGATGCCGGCCGGCAGGGTAATGCCTTTTTTAAGAAGGGAGTAAATATCTTGGCTTGAGAAAGAAGGGAAGAAGAGCGCCACATTCTTATCTTTGTATTTGGCAAAAAAGTCTTCAAGGTCCGACCTTGTTCCTATAGTCTCCTGCTCACCTCTGGTGATAAGCTCCTCGTAGAGTCGGACGACTTTGATCATCAAAGCGACCCGCCTAGAAAGACCTCCTTCACTGCAAACTCTCAAACCCCTGCCATCGCGAAAAATTATAGTTACAGCCGCAAGAGGACTGCCGGTCGGCGTTACGCCCGAACCTACCCTAAAGCCCTCGGTTTTGGCCCCCTTCAAGGCCTCGATTTTGCCGATAAATTCGCTTTTAGCGACTTTAGAAACATGCACCCAAGACTTTATAGCTACTCGAGAAGTATCGCTGTAATCCACAACCTGTACTACAACATGACTTGCACCAAGCTCTTTAAGAGCGGATATACGGGTGGTACCGTCAAGCTGCATCAGTTTGCCGTTTGGAACTTTTGCAACTACCGGAGGATCTTTTAAAATACCGGAGTGCTTAAACGCAGCAATTAGAGCATCCAACCGAGCCCGATCAGGCTCTTCTTGCAGATCTATGGATTCTATAGGAACTAATCTTAAATCCGGCTCCATGAAGTAATTTTAAAGAAAGAGGGTTGAGGTCTGTAGGACCCAACCCTATTCCTCAATCTTTCCGGTTCTCCATGATCTTTGCAACCCGAGCTTTTTGTTCCTTGGACTGCTCCTCATCCGGCAGCCAGATAAGCTCCAACCCTTGCTCAATCACAGGGAGACCCAGTCTCTCACCCCATTCAGTCGCTAAAGCGCTAGCTTTGTCATAGGTAACGAATTGTTCCTCTTCCATCACATCAATATGGCCACCCTTGCCCCCGCTCATAAACCCGCGGGAATAAAACCAATTGATCGCGACGTACCAGTCCTGTCCTGGTTCGTACTCCTCCGGCCAGGCTTCGGAAGGAGCCGGCCCCGGCTTCCATAAGCCGACGTGCGGATCATCAGAAATCCGATCATCTTCGAGATTCTCAAAGTCGAGTTCTCTCCTTAGTTCCACGCGCTCCTCCTCCTTACTAAAGACTTCCCTAGTTTACCACTGACAGAACAACAACTAGAACAACTCAGCTATGAGCTGGTAATAAACCTTCGCTAAGCTCTAAGAGCTGAAGGGATAAACTTACCTATAAAGCTCCTGAATGCCGGTAATGTCACCGGTATTAAGATCGCGCTTTATGGTTTCGCCCTCGCTTGAGTACCCGTACATGGTCTCTGAGCTGCAGGAGGTCTCATAAAGATCTCCCAAGCCTGCAGAGTGTCCAAGCTCGTGGGTTGCAATGTTTTGCAAATCCATTAGGGTCTGATTCGCATCAGCATCGCCCCATGTGAAGTACTCGTTGAAAAGCATATCCCACTCAACAAGCTCTCTTGTTCGAGGCGGTCCCGAGAAGTATCCCCAAACAGTGGTTACGGCTATGACTCCGTTGTCAGAGTATGACCCAAAGGATGTGGTATTAACTCCATCCAAATCTCCACCGTTGTAGTTTGCGCTTGTGTCAAGAGCTCCTTCTCCAAAAACCTCACCGCCATAGGCTTCCCATGCGGAAACCCCTGCGGTTACGGCGCTCTCAACAAAGGCTGGAGCCATACCATCCTCATTTGTCGGATTCACAAAGTAGGGCTCTGCGGATCTCCATTGTGCTCCCCTGGCTAAAAAGTCGTAGCACTTGGATTCTCCTTTACCGTTTCCACCACCCGCCCACGGCGGTTTAGCGTGACTGTTCCGGTAGTGGATAAAGGTAATTCTGGTTAGAGGACCGCGGTCTTCAAGACCTCTAGGTCGGCTAACTTGGGCAAAAACAGGGAGTACCCAGGCAAAAAGCATCAATAAAGCAAAAGTTAAAGCTAAAAGTTGTATCTTTTTCAAAAAATTTCACCCCCGGTCTGAAGAGAAATAATATTTTATATTATAGCAGAAGATCTTCCATATCGCTTTTGGCTTTAGGTTTCCCTTCCGAACCCAAAATCCAAAGAGCTTTATCAAAAGTGAGCCAGCTGACCCCGGCTTCTCTACAAGCTATACTCCAAAGTTTCTGGGCTTCTTTCACATTTCTGCTCGACATATCTGGAGAACCTAGATACCCCAAAAGATAGGCAATCTTCACATCCCACGT
>JAUXIZ010000030.1 GCA_030620855.1 candidate division WWE3 bacterium | reverse complement strand
GCCTGCCAGTTGATGCGCACCATGTCCGGATCATCCCTAAAAGGGACAACCCCTTGGAAGTCAAAGCCGCGGCCTAGAAAGTAAGAGTTCCACTTCCCCGCCGCAAAGCTTTTAGACAGCCAGCCAAGCCAGTACCTGATCTCCCGAAGCTTAATGCGCGATCCGGCCAATTCAGTTGTAACGGACACGCTCTAGTACCTCCCGAATGATGTCTGCCGGTGAGGTAGTGCGCTTGGGATCGTGCTGATACTCGGGCTTCATGAAAACGCGGTGCGCCAGAATATCAACAGCGTAGCGATGGACGTCTTCCGGAGTCGCAAAATCACGGCCTTCACGAAAAGCTGCCACCATCGCCGCTTTCTTAAGATTGATGGCGCCTCGAGGAGAAGAACCGTAGGCGACCATCTTGTGCTCCCATGTGGCGTCACGAAGTTGCCAAATGTAGCGATCAAGCTGCTCGTCAACACGCACGTCGGCAAAGATGGCCTCGCGCAAATCAGAAATCTCTTGCGGACTCGTCACCGGATCAATTCGCTCCAAACGGGCGTCCGCGCTTCGCCAAAAGTCGGGGTCGGACAAGACCATCATCCCGGTTTCTTCGGCGATGTTGCTGATTACCGGCTGAGCAAAAAAGCGATCCATCTGAGCTTCCGGCAGTGTGTAAGTCCCCTCATGTTCCATAGGATTTCGGGTTGCCAACACCAAAAACACGGGCTCCAAGTGGTAAACTTCCGAACCGATGGTTAGATACCGTTCCTCCATAGCCTCAAGCAAAGCTGCTTGGGCTTTGGGGGTACCACGGTTGATCTCATCCGCTAAGAAGATGTTTGTACCGTAGAGTGGGCCGTGGCGCACTTCAAACTCGCGGGCTTTTTGATTGTAAATCTCAAACCCGGAAAGTTCCGAAGGCAACATATCCGGCCGAAACTGTCTCTTTCGAGCAGTTCCGCCAAGAGCCTGCGCCAGGGCGTTGCATGCCAAGGTCTTGGCAAGACCGACCGGAGCACGGGTAACGATGTGACCATCGGCAAAGACTCCCAGAATCAAAACATCAACAAGGACTTTGAGCTCTTCGCCAAAGACGACTTTCTCAATTTCCCTCTCGATAGCCAAAGCAATATCACGGCCGTGGCTCAGGATTTCAGAATTTCTCATCTCTCAACCTCCTTTTCTTGGTTTGTTGCCTTTAACATTAACAGGGAAATTACTGTTTCGCAAGAGTTTAATAAGACAAATGAAGGGTGGTTCCGGGGCTTGGATTCGAACCAAGATTGGCGGATCCAAATTCCGCAGTCCTACCATTAGACGACCCCGGAAGGAGTATTTAGCCTCTTATCAATAATAACAGCAGACACCGAAAATTCACATACAAACAGAGCAACTACCCAAAAGGGCAGGTACTCTGGTTAAACTAAGCAAAAAATTGGCTTAGCGCGAAACCTCAATGGTTGCACCACCCTCAGCGTCACAGGCCCGGACGGTTACAATACCGTTTGCGTTCACCTCAACACTGTAGCCAGTCTCCGCAGCAGAACCTTGGGGGTCAACCGGAATAGAATTGATGTAAGTCCCTCCAAGATCTCCCGTAAGATCTATGCAAGCATCTACGGCACCGCATGCGTTCCCCTCTGCAGTAGTAGCACATCCCGCAGCAGCCGTACCCAACTGAGTTTCGGCCGTAGGTGCAGCTAAAACTGTTGGCAACACCCCATCCTCATCAACAACGAACAGATGAATTGCGGTAAGGGTTTCACTAACAGCGCTACTTCGGGTCGTGTTTCGAGCGTCCTGGAACCTCTGAACCGGGTTCAACGCCACAAAAACAACCGCAGCCAAGATAGCGATAATCGCAATAACGATCAAAAGCTCAATAAGGGTAAAACCTCCGCCTATGCCTTTTCCAAAATTTTTCTTCAATCTATTTCACCTCCTCCCAAAGTAAATACATTACCAACCCAGTATAGTAAAAATCACCAACCCCTATCAAACAAGGTTTATCGAGTCCTTATGAGTAGAAAGTTCTGCCAAACCAATAAGGTTAAACATCTCTATCTTATTAGCAGCAACTACCCCGGACCCAAATTTTACGGGGTACTTTTCGATGGCCTTATCGGCCGCTAAAATCTCCATTCCCAAATTTTTAGCAAGCTCATTGTTGTCCACGGAAGCCGAACCCTCGCCTCCTATAAAAATGCGCGATATTGACCTGCCCCACCGCTCTTTGAGGAACGCAAACACGTCCCTGAGGCCTTCGGTGATCATATTGCCATCGATAGGCTCAGTAAATGTTTGCAGCACTCCGATCTTATCTAGAATCACGGCATCGGCAACGTCCTCTTCAACGTTTAGATACAAAACCGTTTCCCCCTCTTTTATCTGCGGGGCAAAAACGGTATAAAAGGCATACGACTCCGAAACGGCCAGCGCAGGTTTGAGGTTTAAAGAGCCAAAGAAGTCTAGATATTTTGCAAAAAACTCTTTATCTACAGCCATAAACTGGACCTCGTTGTTTTTGTTACCACCGATTCTCATGTGTGCCGAAACTTGGGCGGAGGGAGGTTGAGGGATGAATAACCTTACTTTCTCATTTATAAGATCTGAGTCAGACTTACCACCCTTCGATTGAGGAACGTTTAAGCGAAGGGTAAAAACACGCTCATCATGCAAAGTAAAAGCGCACTCCTGCTTATCTTTTACCTTAAAATTCTTCTCTAAAAATTTTTTAACCTCTTCGGACAGCGCTTTGGGATCGGCGATATCCCGAGCCGATACCAGACCTTCTTTAATATTTTCTTTTTTATAGGAATTAATTGCCTGACCTCCCAAAAATGTGGGAGAAAAGTCCGCAATTTTTACAAATTTATCCGAGATCTCAAAAAGAAGCATTCTTATTCAATCTGCTGCCAGGACAAAACCTGCAAATCTGTACCTCGCAATATATTAACCCGAATACGCCTTTTATATCCACTATCGATAGTTGCGGTGGAAATCAAAACCCAGTTATCAGCAACTTTGGAAACAGATATTAAACAGCTGCCTTCCGGAATGATTGTTGTACCGCCGGCATAATCTTCGTCAAAGAAAGAGGAAAGCAGCGCATCTTCCATACACCCTTCGGCTAAAGAATAAGCGATTTCCCCTTTCTCCGCGGCCAAACTTTGCTGCGCCTGTGAAATAGACAAAAGTGCCAAAGTTACTCCAGCAAGTAAGATAATAGCGGACAAAATCAAAAGCGTGATAAAAGCAATATACCCACGTGAGTTTATCATCGAAGTTGCGCTGCTCCTTCAAACGTTTCTTCTTTTTCCCATTGGCTTCTACCACCTGGATTTTCATATCTTATTGTGATAATAAATTTAGCGTTCTCCGACGCACTGTCGCTGAGATCTGTAAATATAAGGTTCGTAACCTCAACCGCGTTAGAGGTCAAGGCTCCCCAGCCACCCCCGCCGCGCTTAACCTGGAGCACGTTATCAACAATCCTAAACTCGGTCGGGTTGTTCGGAGACGGCGCCGAAAGAGAGAGGATCGCAGACGGATCGGAGGCAAAATTAACATCAAAATCGGAACTGGCGTTTATAGAGTTGGCATTTCTTATCTCAAACTGCAAACGATGTGCGGCATATCTTAAGTTTTCCTGGACCTCCTGTTGGACAGCACTTTTGACACTGCCTAAAATAATATCCCAAGTAGAGGTTGTCGCCGCCGTCAAAAACAGCGAAAGCAGCCCTATGTATATCAAAAGCTCGATAAGCGTAAATCCTTTCACGGTCTTACTACGGTGCAACAACTTTAACCTCCTCTCCATCATCCGCTGAAGTAAAGTAGGCATAACACTCCGCCAAAGCTACTCCTGTAGCATCTCCCTCAAGATCCAAAGAAAAAACTTTTTGCGGGGCAGATGGGTTAGAGGTGTCTATTATCATCAGCTCTTCGTCGACTTTCTCAGTCGCTAGAAGAGAAAAGCCAACTCCCGCCTCTACTCCGTTGGTTTTATCGGAAACATCATAGCTTCCGATCAGGTTAATATTTTCCGGGTCGGACGCCTCCAACAAGTAATACTCAGCAATCCCTCCGCCGTTCGCCCGCGTGGTTAAATGCACAACCCCGCCTCCATAGAAAATGGATTGTCCGTTCGCTCCTGCGAGCGGGATATTAAAGCTGCCAATCTCGGTCGGGTTAACCGGATTCGAGACATCCAGAATAACCAACTCCTTATCAACCTTCGAACTAGATAGATACGCTCTGGAACCGGAAATATAAACTCCGTAAACATGAGACCCCAACTCAAATTCGCTTCTGAAAACGGGGGCGGATGGGTTGGAAATATCGTAAATATAGAACTCCCCGCCTCCAGTTGAGGACGGTGTCACAAGGTAAGCGTAGCTTCCGGAAACAGCGACATCAAAAGCCTGGGAAACGTTTGGAATGTTAACCAGAGCAGCCTGGGTAGGTGCGGAGGGATTGGAAATGTTAACCACCGTCAGCTCTTCCCCGGATTTAGACGTTGCCAGGTAGGCAAAGTTGCCGGACACGGCTACGGCGTTGACGTGATCGGATACTTCATACTCTCCCTGCGGTACTGGATCAACAGGATTGGACAAAGAAAGGATGAAAAATTCCCCCCCAGAGCCGTTCTTTTTACTAACGACATAGGCTTTGTTGCCAACAACGGCTATGGCTTGGGCATCGCTGGTTCCAGGGAGATCTAACCCACCAACTTGAACCGCCGAATCCCACTCGCAAATCGATTCGGTCCAATGAGTAAAGTATGTCGTTAAAGATACAGAATTGCTCCTTGCGGGAGAAAAATTCCAAGTGACCTCTGCTTCAGCTCTTTTCGTGAAAAGGTCCAAAGTTCCTCCAGATTCAATAATATTCCCACCGGCGTCCCGAAATACGTTGGAAACGACAATGCGACGGGTGTACTTCCCGAGCGAATCGGAGGAGCTGGAAAACTCCCAAAAACCGCCGCTTCGACT
>JAUXIZ010000001.1 GCA_030620855.1 candidate division WWE3 bacterium | reverse complement strand
TGGGACGGAAATTATGGTTATCGACCCGGAGAAAGAGTATGAGACGCTGTCAAAATCCATTGGCGGAGACTTTATCACCTTCTCGCCGACTGCACCGGCAAAGATCAATCCATTCGATCTGGCTGGAACTTATGAAGAAGGGGAAAACGAACTTGCGCTCAAGATCTTATCCCTTCACACTTTATTTAAAATCATCATGGGGAGTTTGTCTCCTTCTGAAGAAGCACTTTTAGACCGCGCCCTTTTGGAGACATACGCCAAAAAAGGCATCACCCAGGACCCCGTCACCCATAAGAAAGCCGCCCCGATCATGCCCGATCTTTACGAGGTCCTCAAAAGTTCAGAAGGCGGTAAGCCTCTGGCGGACCGAATCGAGCAATACGTCACTGGATCTCTTAAAGGAATCTTCGATCAGCCTTCAACGGTCAATATTAAAAATACCTTTACCGTCTTTTCCACTCGCGACTTGGAAGACCAAGTCAGACCGGTTGCGATGTATATCATCTTGGACTTTATCTGGACCAGGGTTCGCCGAGAGCTTAAGAAGCGGATCTTGATCGTCGACGAGGCCTGGTACCTGATGCAGCATCCGGACTCGGCCGTCTTTATGTACTCGATTGCCAAGCGGGCGAGAAAATACTACCTTGGTTTAACAACTATCACCCAGGACGTTGCCGACTTCCTGCGCTCGGATTACGGTAAGGCGATCGTGACCAACTCTTCGATCCAAATACTCCTAAAACAGCACCCCGCGGCGATTGACGATATTGCAAGGGTTTTCTACCTTTCGGAAGGGGAAAAGCACTTGCTTCTTTCGGCAAACGTCGGAGAAGGGCTGTTTTTTGCCGGTCCCAACCACGTCGCCATGCAGGTTGTCGCCTCTCAAGATGAGCACCCCTTGGCCACCTCTTCGCCCAAAGAGATATTAGCCATCAAAGAAAAACTCGAGGAGGAAGCTACGGAAAAGGGCCCGCCCGCCGAAGCCCCGGAAACCAAGCCTCCGGCCCCGCCGACGCCTCCAGCCCCTCCTCCACCTCCTGTAGGTCAGCCGGAAAAATGACATTTGAACCTCTCAAAGAGACTTTAGACAGATCGTTAAGAAGAAGCCCGGTGCGTTCTGCGGCCCTGGCGATAAAGGTGGAGAACGAGGTTAAAAAAGGAGCTCCCCGGTGGGTGGAAATGGTCTCTTTTAAAGATGGGAAGCTCACTCTGTCCGTACCCTCGCCCTCCCACGCCCAGGAGCTGTATCTTAAATCAAGAGAACTTATACGAAAAATAAACGAAGGAGTGGGCGGAAAGACGGTCGAAAAGATTAGGTTCCGGGTAGCCGGGGAATAACTACTCCTGCAGCCTCACCGGCATAATAACGTGGATGTAGGCTTTGTCTTTAGGGTCGCTAAAAAGCACCGGATCCAAAGACGAGTTCAAAGACAGAGTAACTTCCTCACCCCCCAAGGCATTTAACGCGTCCATTAAATAGCGGGAGTTAAAGGCGATTGAACCTTTTTTACCTTCTCCGGAAACCGGCAGTTCTATCTCGGCCTCCCCCATCTCCGACTCCTGGGAAGATACTTTAAGAGTCTTCTCCTTAACATCGTGGTCCAACACAACGATGCTCACCCCGCTGTCGGAGAAAACCGAGGTAAGCTGGACGGCGTTTTGCAGATCTTGTTTGTTAAAACTCAGTTTGCCTTCGAAGTTCGCCGGTATTATCTGCTCGTAGTCGGGAAACTCGCCCTCAATCGCTTGAGCAAACGCCATAAAGTCAGGAGTTTTTAGAATAAGTTGTCCGTCTTTTGTGTGCTGGACTTCCACATCTCCCTCCAGCAGTTTGGAAACCTCAATTAGGGAGCGGGCGGGGACAACGGAGGAAAACTCACCGGCTTTAACCTTAAGGGTTTTCTCCGCCAACCTAAAACCGTCCACGCCAACGACGGTTAGTGCGGTAGCGGAGAGCTTAAGCATTAGTCCGGTCAAAATGGGTCGGGACTCGTCTTGAGCGGCGGCAAACGAAACCTGGGAAATGGCTTCCTTAAAATCCTTGGCCGGCACGGTAAAGAGAGTTTTCCCCTCCTCGGAAAAATCGGGAAACTCAGAAGAAGGCAACCCATTTATCTTTGAAGAAACCCCATCCGCCTCAACGGTAAGGATATCTTTGCGGGAGGAAAGAATAATCTTGCCGGGCGGGAGGTTGCTTATCAAGCTCACTAAAATCCGCGCGGGGATTGTCGTGGACCCCTCAGCAGATACTTTTGCCCCGACGCTTGTTCTAATTCCAGCCTCGAGATCCGTTGCCGAAAGCTTAAGAACCCCTTTTTCGGCGGTCAAAAGAATATTTTCTAAAACAGGAAGCGCTGCGCGAGACGAGGCAAACTTGGCGACCGCGGAAAGCTTGGGCAAAAGATTCTCTTGCAAAATCGTGACTTTCATTCTCCTTTATCCTCCTTAACTCCCACGCCCTCAGGAACCACGACCGTATGCCGCTCCCGCCCCTCGCCCCGGCTCTCGGTGCGCACACCTTTTTCCTGCGCCAACGTCATGTGAATAGTCCTTCGCTCGTAAGATGACATCGCCGGAAAGGATACCTCTTTGAGAAGGAATCTTGCCTTATCGGCCGCCTCCAGCGCTCTTCGTGTCAACTCTTCCTCGCGCTCTTTGCGGTATCCGCCGGTCTCGACCAGAATGGACGGCGCCTCCTTGAAATCCTTAAAAGTCGCGGATCGGAGTATGGTTTGCAATGCGTTGAGCGTTTGCCCGTGGTAGCCGATTAAAAGGGAGGTGTCTTCTTCGTCTTGCGGTTCCAGTTCTATAAGAACACGATCTTCGGTGGGCTCAAGCGTAACTTTGGATGGCAACCCCATTTTATCCAGCATTTCTTCCGTTTTTTCTTTTAAAAAGGTTTCAAAATCTGCCATTTCTTTAACGATTAAAGGCTATCACAAAAACCGCATTGCCAGCCATTGCTGCAGGACCTGAAGCGCGGTCGAAGTGGCCCAATAAAGCATGAGCCCCGCTGGGAACTGAAAGCCCAAAACTATAGTAAGAATGGGGAAAAGAAACAGATTTTGTTTTTGGAATGAGGTTGCAAAATCCTGCTCTTTCTCTTTTGCCTCGTGCGCCGCCTTATGCTCTTGGGATACCTGCGGAAGCATTAGTTTGGCAAAAACAAACTGAATCCCGGCCGCCAGAATCGGAAGTATAAGGTAGGGGTCGCGAACGGAAAGATCCCAAAACAGAAACTGGCTGTTCAGACCCCCATTTGTGAGGTTGTCCATAAAAACCCGGTAGAGAGCGATAAGTATTACAAGCTGCAGAATCTGCGGCAGACAGCCGGCAAACGGATTTACGCCTTTCTGCTTAAAAAGCTCCATCTGCGCCTTTGCAAGTTTTTGCTTGTCATTTTTGTACTTTTTCTTAAGTTTTGCAATATCCGGCTGAATTTCCTTTTGAGCTTTTGCGGACTTAAGCGACGGTAAGGCCAGGGGGAATAAAACGACCCGGAGTGCAATCGTTAAAACGATAATCGCAAGACCTAGGTTCTGCCCAAGAATCTCGTAAAAAAAGATAAGAGCTGTGGTTAGAGGCGTTATAAGAAAAGCGTCCCAAATGTTCATGGTACGGGATCAAGCCCTCCTTCCGCAAAAGGGTGGCAGCGCAATACCCTCTTTAAACTTAAAACAGCGCCCCGCCCAGTGCCGTAGCGGGTAACTGCTTCCTTGGTGTATTGGGAACAGGTGGGATGGTACCGGCAAGCACCCCCAAACAAAAGCCTCCCCAAAACCCCATGGTCGGGGGAAATGGTTTTTTGATAAAGATTTATCGCTTTAGCAACTAAAAACCTCATAAGCTAATCCGTCTCTAACACTATACAACACGAGCAAAGCGGGTGGTGCTAAGAAACTTGGAGAATCCGGGCCTTTTTTAATGTTTCTCTAACTTTTAAGCGGAGTTTGTCAGGCGGAGATTCCAAAGCTTTTGGGCGGACCCAAAAAGAGATCAGAACTCCAGGAGAAATATCCGACAACAGTTTGGAAATCTCATCTCTTAAAATTCTTTTTATTCTATTTCTTTTTACGGCCCGCTTGCTAATTTTGGTTGAAACAACGAAACCAAAACGGGGCGGGGCTTTTGGCTCTTTATCGTCGCGAAGGACAAATACAGAAAAAAAGGGGGTGGGATAGCCCTCCCCAAAACGCCTCACTCTCCTAAAATCAAAGTCTGAAGAAAGACGGTTTTTCTTGGGAAGCATTATGTGGGAGTAAGACTCTTTCGCCCTTTAGCGCGCCTTCGTTTTAAAACGTTTCTACCGCCCGGAGTTCTCATTTTTTTTCTAAAACCGTGAACCCGAGCGCGTTTCTTTTTTTTAGGCTGATAAGTTCTTTTTGGCATGAGTAATTAATATACCCCTCTGCTTATAAGGTTATTGCACTCCATAATTTTGGGCCTTAAGCAATACCTGTTTGATCTGGATGGAATGTACCTTTTAAGCGAAACTACTATAACATATGCACTAAAAACGTAAAAAGGTCTTGACACCCTTTCCCCAACTTTCTTAGCATTGGACTTGGTGCCCTTTGCCCTCTTGCCTTTCTTATCTAAACACCTTCTTTTTATTGAAAATGCAAAACGAAGTTAAATTGTGGAAAAATACCATTTCCTGCCTGGAAACGGAGCTTTCCAAAGCAACCATTGGAGCTTTTTTTGCCGATACGGAGCTTTTGTCTTTAGAAGAAGGAAAAGCCAAAATCCTCTGCTCCAACGGCATTAGTGCAGACTACCTAAGAAATCGCTACAAAACCAAAATCCAAGACACTCTTACCACATTAACCGGTAAAGACTACACAGTTTCCTTTGAAGTAAAAAAGGTAACCCTTCCGCAAGACCAGGACCTGGGCCCAATATTCAAGAGCAGCCAAAACGACGGTTTGGTGGTCTCTTACAACTTTGATTCTCTTGTAGTCGGCTTTTCCAACCGGCTTGCGGTAAGCGTGGCAAAAGCAGTTGTCGAGCAACCGGGAAGCCTGCATAACCCTCTTTTTGTTCACTCCGGAGTAGGGCTTGGCAAAACACACCTTATGCATGCGGTAGGCAACGCTATTAAAGAAAGGAATCCAAAAGCGAAGGTTCTTTACTCCCCGGCGGAAAGCTTTGGCAACGCGCTTATAAAAGCCATCCAAAACCGGCGCCCAACCTCAAGCTTCCGCAAGAAATACCGGATGGTGGATGTTTTGCTCATCGATGATATCCAGTTCTTCGCCGGACGCCAATCGACACAGGAGGAGTTTTTTAACACTTTTAATGAGTTGCACCTTGCAAACAAGCAGATAGTTTTAGCATCCGACCGCCATCCCAGCGAAATAAAAAAGCTTGAACAGCGGCTGGTCTCGCGCTTCTCCGGAGGAATGGTTGCGGACATGCAGGAGCCGGATCTTGATATGAAAATCGAGATATTGAGAAGAAAAGCCCGAGAGAAAGGGGCAACATTAAAAGACGAGGTGCTCTTGCAAGTTGCAGAGCAAATCACCGGAAACATAAGACAGCTTGAAGGAGTACTGAATCAGATTCTTGCAATAAGTGCTTCTCAAAACCTTGATCCAACCGAGGAGCTTGTAGCGGGGGTAATCAAAAACACGCCTTGCCCTCAAAAATTTATATCAACCGAAGATATCGTCCAATCAGTTTGTGATCACTTTGGAATTGACTTAGAGATTATGAGCTCCAAAAAACGTTCTCAAAACATAGTTTTAACCCGGCAGGTAACCGCCTACCTTCTCAGAAACCTTTCCCAAATGTCTTTTAAAGACATCGGGGAGGTGTTAGGCGGTCGAGATCATACCACTGTTATACATGGGGTCGAAAAAATAGAGAAGAATCTCAAGGAAAGCCCTCTGTTAAAAAATCAAATTAATCACCTGCGTGTGGATATTTTGGGGAAAACTTCCTGAAACTCCTTTTTGACACAATAAGTTAGTGCGTTTTCCAACTGTTATCCAAAAAAAGAAACAGGTTTTCCACATCATAAAAGAGAAGATTTTCTGGACTAAAAAAGAGTTTTCCACAAATCCACGGGGCCTACTAATACTACTAATTTTCTATACAATTTTAGTTCTATTCCCTGTAAACCTTGCAAAATACTTTCCCAGCTCGCAAAGCTATGTTTTAGGTATTTTAATCGGATTTTTGGAACCCGCTTTTTACCTTTTAGAATTCCTTGTTTTCCTCCTTTTAGTTTTTTCGGATTGGAAGAAAATTAAAAACAAAGGATTTTTAGCTTTATTAGTTTTATTCTTGGCGACATTGGTTCCCTCCATTTTTACAGGCTCTTTTACAGAAATTTCCGGATTTAGGTTTATGGAGATAGCTTTGTGGTTGGGTTTTGGCTTCTGGGTAGCAGAGAATATTTCTTGGCAAAAGAAGGATTTGGTATTTAAAGCGCTAGGGATTGGAGTTTTTTGGGTCTCTATTCTTTCTCTTTTTCAGTTTATTCTTCAAAGAAATGTTTTTGGTTACTGGTTTTTAGGAGAACCAATACTTTCTCCCTCTTTGCCTAATGTGGCCACCATAGGCCTTTTTGGACGGGAGTTTATGCGCTCTTACGGGACTTTTCCTCATCCTAATGTTTTGGGGGGAGTTTTAGGCATTATTTTAGTGTGGTTTTTGGCTTCCAAACTTTGGAAAGCCTCCCTGGCAGGTGCGGTTGGAGCGTTGGTCTCTTTTTCCAGGACCGGTCTGGTTTCTTTAGCAGGCGGTATTTTGGGACTTTTTGCCGCAAATGGTTTGGGATTGGTTCTTTTTAATTACCCGAGTTTTATAAATTCTTATTCGGTATCCAGGCGGGTGGAACTTTTGGAGAAAGCATGGGAAATGTTTAAGCCCGCGCCGTTTACCGGCGTCGGCTTGGGGAACTTTACCAAAGCTCTTCCTGATTTTGGCGTCCCGGCTGATATAACTCTAACGATCCAACCGGTTCACAATATCTTTGCTTTAGTTGCCGCAGAAAGCGGTATATTTGCTTTTCTAGCATTTTTAAGCATATTTGCCTTTTCTTTGTATAAAACCTTGGCAACCAAACGGTTTTTGCTGACCATTTCTCTCCTGCAGCTTGTATTTTTAGGTTTCTTCGACCATTATCTTTATACTCTCCCGCAAGGACTGTTCATTCTCTCTTTGACTTTAGGTTTGTCCTTCAGTTATTCTGATACCGATGGAAGATAAACCTGCCGGTCTTGCAGGAGAGCCGACACCTGCTCTTCCTGTTTCAGAACCTGCCGCACCCGCGGCTCCCACGCCTCCAACGGAGGATGCTGCAGAAAGTGTCCCGCCTTTGGCTCCATCACCCTCAGTACCGGAGCCAAAACCGGAAGTAGCTCCACCACTTCCAACTGCACCCACATTACCGCCGGAACAGAGAGTTCCGGAATCTCCAACGCTTCCTCCTCCACCTCCAAAAGCCCCGCCTCCGCCGGCCCCGCCTCCAGCTCCAGTTGCTGCCGGAGGAGAAAATATGCTTGCCAAGGTAAGGGGTTTGATGCGTCCTTTGTTCTTGGTTACCATTCTTCTTCTTATTGGAGCTTTGGTTTTGGCTTTTGTGCCAATTGATTTATCAAAGATTCCTTTGATCGGGTCTTTATTCGGTCCCTCCCAAAGTGATATCGAATTTACGTATTGGGGCCTTTGGGAGGATTCGGATGTTATGGACCCTCTTATTGCGTCTTTTGTTGAGTCCTACGAGAGCGCCAACCCTGGATATAATGTCACGATAAACTACGAAAAAAGATCTTTCGGATCTTTGGAGCAGTACAAAGAAACACTTTTAACCCGGCTCGAGCAAGACACCGGTCCGGACATATTTAGGTTCCACAACAGCTGGGTAAGTGACTTCTCTGGGGAGATATCACCACTTCCTTCAACGGTTCTTTCGGAAGAAGATTACACCCTCCGCTTCTACACCCCGGCTTTGTCGTCGGCCAAGATCGGGACCGATATTTTTGCAATTCCGCTGGAATATGATGGGCTTTTGCTTTTTTACAACAAAGACCTTTTTGAAGGAGTTAGCGTGGCTGAAACTATCCTAACTTGGGAGGACTTTCGCCGAGAGGCGGTTAAGCGGACCACGTGGGAAGGAAACGACGCTAAAAAAGGCAAAATTACGCAAGCTGGGGCCGCTTTTGGAACCGCGGACAACATCTCCCACTCGGCTGATGTTCTTTCATTGCTTTTTGCCCAAAGCGGAGTAGATTTGACAAAGTTGGGTACCCAAGCGGCCGCTGATGCCTTAACCTTTTACACCAACTTCTCCACAAAAGACCGGGTTTGGGATGAAACTTTGCCATTTTCTATAAACGCCTTTGCCAACGGCCAGGCCGCGATGATTATTGCTCCCTCCTGGCGAGCATTGGATATCGTCAACCTAAATCCGCAGCTTGACTTTGCGGCCGTATCCGTTCCCCAAATTCCTGGAGCTGTCGAGGGAGGAGTGCACTGGGCAACATTTTGGATGGAGGGAGTTTCCGCGGACAGTGAAAACACGGAAGTTGCTTGGCAGTTTTTGGAGTTTTTAACGCAGGATCAGCAGCAACAAGCATTTTATAATGCGGCCAGCCAAACCCGCCTTTTTGGCGAGCCCTACGCGGTGAGGTCTTTGGCCGATGACCTGTCCGACCACGAGATTCTTGCGCCGCTTTTTACCACGGCCGCAAACGCCACTTTCGGCAAGGCGATTGACTTCTCCGGCAACGGACCCCACGCCGCGGCGCTAAAGCAAGCTGTTGGAGACGTACTGGGAGGGGATAACTCTACCGATGCCTTGGAGACGGCTCAATCAACCATTAACCAGCTCGAGGGCATAACTGAGCCGGAATAAAAAGCTCTCAATTTACACCTAAGAACTTTTCCCGGAAAACACGGTAATTTTTCGCTACACTTTAATTGTGAGTGATAAATCTTTTGTTCAATTGAGGCCTAAGCCAAAAAGGAATCTCGACCAGTTCGGTGTTACGGAGGAAACTTTAAGAAATAGAGCCGGTTTTATGGCGGAACGGGGTTTTTTGACCGACACCAAACTGCTTTTCTTAGGGGATTATGATTTAACCTCGCTCGCATCTTTGCCTCTGGCGAAAAATTGCGAAATCTGGGTGCTGGATGTGGACAAGGAAGTTCTTGAAGTTATCGAAAAGGAAAGCCGGGGGGCAATCGCTACGGTTGAGCACAACCTTCTTAATCCTTTGCCAAAACGCCTAATTAAAAGTTTTGATGTTGTTTTTACGGACCCGCCGTATACGCCTCAAGGGGTAACGCTCTTTCTCTCGCGGGCGCTGGAAGCTTTGGATAAAAAAGGCGCTGGGAAAATACTTTTATCCCACGGTTCGCTGGACCCGGTCAGGGTCCTTGCCGTCCAAAACAAGATTCTGGAACATGAGCTTTTAATCGAAGAAATAACCCCTAAATTCAATACGTATATAAATGCCAAAACTGTCGGCAATGAATCCGACCTTTACATTCTTGGAACCACAGAAAAAACCAAACCGGTCATTAAAGGAGTTTACAGCGGGGCTGTCTATACCCACCAGTAGAGAGGTGGTAAGGTAAATTCGGATGGATAAAAGATTTAGTCCGGAGAAAAAAGAAAAGGAAATTTACCAAAAGTGGGAAAAGTCCGGGGCATTTACTCCCAAAACTGGTCCCAAAAAGAAACCGTTTACCATCATTATGCCTCCCCCAAACGCCAACGATCCCCTCCATATTGGCCATGCTCGGGAAGTTGCTACCCAAGATACCCTAATTCGATACCACCGGATGCGGGGAGAGCCCACCCTTTGGCTTCCGGGAGCCGATCACGCGGGAATTGAGACCCAGTTTGTCTTTGAAAAGAAGCTCGCCAAAGAGGGTAAAAGCCGTTCGGATTTTGACCGCGACACTCTCTACAAGATGATTTGGGATTATGTGCAGCAGAACAAGAATGTTGTCGAGAATCAGCTGCGGGTGCTGGGCGCTTCCTGCGACTGGACGCGCTTTAAGTTTACCCTCGACCCCGACGTAATTAAAATTGTCTACCAGACCTTTAAAAATCTCTACGGCGATGGGTTGGTTTATCGTGGAGAGCGGATTGTCAACTACTGTTCAGGTTGCGAAACCGCTTATTCCCAACTGGAAGCGGATACTATCGAAAGGGACGACGCTCTTTACTACTTTGACTACGGTACCGTCACAATCGCAACTACTCGCCCAGAAACCATATTTGCCGATGTGGCGGTGGCGGTCAATCCCAAAGATAAAAAATATAAAGATCTTATCGGCGGTACCGCAACAGTTCCGATCGTCAACCGCGAAATCCCGATCATCGCTGATGAGATGGTTGATCCTGAATTTGGGACAGGCGCGCTGAAAATTACACCCGGCCACGATGCGACCGACTTTGAAATCGGTCAAAAGCACAAGCTGGATGCGGTTTCCGTGATCGATCGGGCTGGGAAGATGATTAACACACCTAAGAAGTATTTGGGACTCAAGCCCGAAGAAGCACGCAGCCGGGTAGTTAAGGATCTTGAGAAAGAAGGCAAAATCAAAAAAACCGAGGAGCTTCACCATCTGGTGGCAGTTTGCTACAAACATAAAACGCCCCTTGAGCCCCAAATTTGGGAGCAGTGGTTTCTTAAGGTGGCACCGCTTGTTAAAAAATCAGTTGCTGCACTTAACAGTAAGGAAGTGCGCTTTACTGCTAAACGTTTTGAAAAAACAGCCCGCCACTGGTACCAGAACCTCAAGGACTGGAATATCAGCCGGCAAATTGTTTGGGGGATCCGCATTCCGGCCTGGCGTTGTCAAGAATGCCGGGAGTGGACAATTACAGCCGGCCCGGCGCCGAAAAAATGCTCGTCCTGTTCCGGCTCCGAACTTGTTCAGGACGAGGATACTTTTGACACCTGGTTCTCCTCTGGCCAGTGGCCTTTTGCTACCCTGCAAACCACCAAGAGAGGCGATTTTGAATATTTCTATCCAACTTAGGTTATGAACCCCGCTTACGACATCCTCCCGTTTTGGGTGATAAGGATGATAATGCTGGGGCTTTATGCGACTGGCCAGGTTCCATTTAGACAGGTTCTCCTCCACGGCTTGGTGCGTGATGAAAAAGGGCAAAAAATCAGTAAGTCTAAAGGCAACGTGATTGACCCGATCGAAATGGTTCAAAAATACGGCGCCGACGCATTGCGGCTCACCACTATATGGGGCGCGCTGGTCGAGAACGACAACTCGCTTTCCGAGGACAACGTCCGGGGTCAGCGCAATTTTGCCAACAAGGTTTGGAATATCGGGCGCTTCGCAAAACTTACTTTAGGGAATAAAAAACCATCCAAAGTCCCGGTGACAGAACTCCACAAGCTGGATAAAGAATTCCTAAAAGAGCTTGATTCTTTAATCGTAAAAACTACTAAATCTTTGGACGCGTTTAAAATTTCCCAAGCCATCGAGGATCTTTACCAATTTGTGTGGCACCGGCTGGCCGATGTCTACATCGAAGAGGCTAAAGACAGGTTGCGCGAAGGTGATAAATCGGCCCAGTATACCCTACACAACGCCGTTCTAACCTGTCTGAAACTGCTTCATCCGTTTGCGCCTTTTGTTACGGAGGCTGTGTGGAGCGAGGTTGGCGGGGAAGGGCTTCTGATCTCCGCAGACTGGCCAAAATAAAATTCTTTGATTCGGCCGTAAGCGTTCGGGCTTTTATTTTCCTTCCTTAGGCTGAGGTTCTTCCTCTTTTTGCTTTTGCTCCTCCTGCGGAGGCTCATCACCTTCCTCTTCCGGTTTTTCTCCAACTGCCTCAACCGCTGCAATGGCTTCCTCTTCGGAAATTTCGACCTCTTCCTCCTCCTCCTCTTCATCTTCCTGCGGGTAGTCTATCTTTACAACCGGGGCATCCAGTTCCTGTTCCAAAATCTCTACTTTTTCGTGGTCGATTGGAAGATCTTTAACTTCCACGACTTGCCCAACCTCGGTAAGTTCTGAAATATCTATTTTTATATCAGCCGGCAAGTCCTTTGGATAGGCCTCGACTTCAACTTCGTTCAAAAGTATGAGAAGAATTCCTTCTCCGCTTTTGACAGCCGTGGATTCCCCTTCCACAATAATCTGAACGGTGGCGGTGATTTTCTCTCCCGCGATTACCCTTCTCAAATCCGCGTGGATGATTTTTCCCAGCGGATCAACCTGTATATCGGAAATCAAGATGTCTTGCTTCTTCCCGCTGAGTGCCAAATTAATAACCGTAGATTCTCCGGCTTGGGAATAGATTTTTTCAAAATCGGTTTTGTTTAGAAACAGGGGAACGGAGGGTTTATCACCCCCATACAAAACGGCGGGCAGCTTGCCTTCGCGCCGCGACGCTTTAACTTTTTTGCCTAAAATAGTGCGTTTTTTTGCCGATAACTCCATACGCTTAAAGATTTTAACACGCGCAAGAAGAGAAAAAAGGCCCTGATTTAATCAGAGCCTTATGCTAACCGTCGCTTAACCGCCTCAAAGACGCGAGCGGAGACTTCTTCTTGGGAAAGCTCTCCATCGATCATTTCGGCAATTTCAAAGGAAAGCAGATACTCCAATGCCGGTACGGTGCGTTCCTGGTATTCATTAAACCGAGTTTCAATCTGCTCCGTCTTCCACGCCTCTTCCGCTTGTTCTCCCTCTGGGAGGACCTGCGAGCACGTCGGGCAGGGTTTGCCCGCCATATCCTTGGTTGTGGGATAGCGGCAGGTTTTGTTGGTGCAAACCAGTCGGTTCAGGCTTCTGGAAAGCGCTGTTTCCTGGGCGATGCCAAGAACCAAAACAAGGACTCGATCTCTGCCATAGCTTTTAAACAGGATGGGAGCGATTTGTTTGGACTCAAACAGAGTTCGAGGGGAGCCGGAAAAAATAATTCCCTTCTCCGCTTCGGAATAAAAACTTATCCGTTCGCCCACGAGCTCAGAAACCCATTTGGGGTCGTTGAGCTTGCCTGCGAAATAAAGCTCATTTTGCTCTTGAACCACCGGATCGTTTTCGTAGGACGGATCGGTGATCCGCCTGTATATTTCTCCTCCGGTGTCAAAGTGAACAAAGTTGGGAAAGCGCTCCATAATCCGGAAGGCTTGAGTACCCTTACCGGCGCCCGGCAAACCCATCAGAAGTATTGCGGCTTTTTCCATTACTTCTCCTTTAGCGTGATTTTAACGTCCAGGTCGTTTACTAACCTTCCTTCAAAGATAAACCGGTTGTCAACTTTCTGCAAGTTTTCTGATTCGGCGGTTTTATCAAACGGCTCTTCAAAGGTGAAGTTGAAGATATCTCCAACCGTCCCAGGCTGTTTCTGGACCGCGAGCGAATATGTTTTAAGGTCTTGGGTATTCAAAGGCAGACGGTAGGTGAGTTTTAACACCGAAGTAGTTTGGGGTTCTACTCTTAAGTAGGCGGCAAATTCCGTTTTGCCCGCTTCTTCGGTCTTGAAGATACCGGATAGGTAGTCTTTGTCGTTAAGCGTTGCTTCTTTGAGGTTAGATCCCTTGGGTACCAGAACGCGAAGTAAGTTAACGTAAGTTCCGGACGGCCACGCATCGGTGCCGGTGTGTTCCCAAGTGATGGTAGTGGTTGCCTCAAGCGCGCCATTCCGGTTTACGTTTTTAACTTCATAGTCTACTTTCCGCTTAAGCCACACCTCATTTACCTTTGTTCCGTAGCTTGTGTCTAAAACATAAAGGTAATCCCCTTGGGTCGGGATGACGTGACCGTCGAAGCCAATGTTATAAAGCTCCTGCGCCACCTCCCCGTCTCTAAAGTAAGCGAGCAGGTTCTTTTCCTTTAGGCTTTTCCATTTCGCTTGAGCAATGCCAACGTAGCTTTCTTTGCCAAGGGAGAAAAGCTTGTCGATGAGAGCCTCACCCAAAGATTGCATGAAACGTTTCTTTTTTGTGGTTCCGGGGAAGAAGTCCTGCTCCACTTCTTGGGTTGTGATTTCAAATAAGTTATCCGCGTTTATTGTTCTTTCGAACTCGGGAAGGTTGATTTCTCCGGCAACGCTTAATATCTCTTTTGCGAAAGTCAGGGTCATTCCCAAAATTCCTTCTATTTCCTCGTCTCGCGCGTCCTCGAAGATGTTTGCAATGTCCTTAGCACTTTCAGGGAAGGACGCCCAAACATTGCTTGCTCTTAAGGGGTGGGTTTTGTTGTTTCTAAAGTAGGAAAGAGCGGGGTGAGACGGGGTGATTCTTTTTTCGCTATCAAATTGATAAGAGTCAAAAAACTCCAAGCTTTCAATCCCGCCGTTTTTTAGGGTTAAACGCGCGAACGATCCCAAATATCCTCCTCCTGCTCGAGCTTCGGCCGAGTTTTGAAAAAGCACGAGATAGTTTTTCTCTCCTCGGTATCCCAAGAGTTCCCATGCTTTTTTAGAAAGGGTAGTGGCTAGCCTTGTTGCGCGGATTCCTTCCTTAAGCCTTTCCGTAACCTGTGTAAGAAGGCTTTTCCAAGGCTTGCCAAGTTGATTGAGCTTAAGCCACGCTAAGGTCTCTTTTTCCTCGGCGGTTTTTAAGGCCCGGGTTAGTTGGTCGAAATCCTCCTCGCTTTGAGGTTGGAAAGTTTCACCTTTAAAGCTATAGCTTAAGTTTGCCAACATATCCTCAGCCGCAGAGGCCGCCTCCGCTACTTCGGAGGCCGCAGAAGAAAGTTCCTTAACCGATTCTGCGGGAGGAAATATTTTTTCTATCTTTCCCAGGCTGGATGCGGCTTTGGCCGAGGCGGTTTGAACGGTTGCGAGATCGAACGATTTAAGCGCATTTAACGTTTTGGATAAGTTGTATGCCGCGAACGCTCCGTGTCCTCCTAAGTAGAGTATTGGAGCAAGAATCACAAGTAGTGCCCCAAGAACTAATGCTTCTTTCTTAGTCGGCTTTTTAGGTTTAATCTTTATTTTTATGAGGGGAGCTCTAAGTTTGGGCAGTTTTTTAGCTTTAGCTTTTTTAGTCTTTGGTTTCTCATGGGTTTTGAGGATCATCATAATTCCGTCCCGGAAGGGAGTTTTGGGGGTAAAGTTGGGAAGAAGCTCTCCTTCCACCGCTTTGCCTTCTTTAACGGATGTTAAGCCTCGGTGGAAACGGATTTCGTGTCTTCCGCCTCCAAGCTCAAACAGAAGTTTTGCGATAGCCTCAGATGTTATCGCGACTTGCGAGGATACGGCATATGTGTCGGCGGGTTTGAGATTTTCGATTGCCTGGGCGACGGCTTCTAAAACATCGTTAATATAAAGATAGTAATCGGAGTCTTTACCCTCTCCATAAAGAGTCAAGAAATCTTCCTCGGAAAACTCGCGGATAAGGTGGGCGAGTGCTCCGGAATATTCTTCTTCCACTCCGGGGCCGTAGATTCTGGATAGATTAAGGATGGTTGTTGATGTTCCGTGCTTTTGCTCAAAGTCGGAAGCCAGGGATTTTGCAAATTTGACGGATTCGTTGTAAAGGCGTTTGTCGGTCCTAAAATGTATTAGGAAGAAACGAGCTTTATCGGTTTTGGTTTTTTTCAAAAGATCGCGCGTTCCCTCGGCCAGGTCCGCGGGATCACGGCCTAGCTGGACGATAATGTCATACCTTGCTTTTGGAGGAGCGCCGTTTCGCAAAATGGCAACAGGATGCCCTCTTTCCTCCAAAACTCCTTTTAATTTTTTAGTGAAGTTTGCTTCTCCCCAAGCCAGGAGAATACGCAATTTTCTTTTAGCCATAACAATCCCTTCCCAACTATATAATAGTATTTCTAGTCAGACCACGGAAAGGAGCTCCTTGAGTTGAGGGTTTAGTAATTCTATAATCGGGAAGTAATGCGTTTTTTTCTCTTCGCAGATGGAGCCTCCCGAGGAAATCCGGGCCCCGCGGGTGCGGGGGTGGTTTTAAAGGATCGGGAAGGCCATGTTGTAGCCGAAAAGTTCCAGTTTTTGGGGCGGATGACCAATAATGAGGCCGAGTATAGAGCCCTTCTTCTCGGCTTTGCCGCTGCCCGCGAGCACATTAAGGATAAAGGCGCTACCTTAGTATGTTTGATGGATTCACAACTTGTGGTTTCCCAAGTTAGGGGGCTTTATAAAATTAAGGCTCCCCATCTTCGAGAACTTTTGGCCAAAGTTAAAATTGAGGAGAGAGGTTTTAAGACCGTGCTTTACAAACTAATCCCAAGAGAAAAAAACGCCAGGGCGGATGAGCTTGCCAAT
This sequence comes from candidate division WWE3 bacterium, assembly GCA_030620855.1. Taxonomy (GTDB): domain Bacteria; phylum Patescibacteriota; class WWE3; order 9FT-COMBO-53-11; family 9FT-COMBO-53-11; genus JAUXIZ01. The sequence goes on along the minus strand of JAUXIZ010000001.1, from coordinate 11,574 downwards.
GAGGCGTTGGGGAAAAGATGATAAGTTTCACCGAAAGATGGATAACATTCACGAGGCAGTTATAAAAACTCTTTGTTACAGGGACCTGTTTGATTACCCAATGGAAGAAGAAGAACTCATCAGGTTTTTGATTGAAGCTTCCGCAAATCCTCTTGCCGTGCGCCGGGCTTTAGCCCAGCTTATTGCCGAGGGAAAAGTTGAGGAAGAAAACGGCTACCTTCTCTTGCCCGGGCGTGGGGAAATAGTGGGGGAAAGGATGAGAAAATTGAAGATCCATAAAGAAAAGTACGCCAAGGCGCACAAGTTGGCCCAACTTCTTAAAAATATTCCTTGGGTTAAGGCGGTTTTCCTAACCGGGGCCTTGGCGGCGAGCAACGCAGAAGAAGACGACGACATCGATTTTTTAATAATCACCGATGAAAACCGCGTCTGGGTTACCCGGCTTTTGAGTTACTTATTGTTTATTGTTCTTAGAGCAAAAAGAAAGCCGGGTGTGGACAAGGCGCCGGACATGGTTTGCCTCAACATGTTCCTTTCCGAAAAGACGCTCAAAATACCCAAGAATGAGCAAAATTTGTTTACGGCTCATGAGGTTGCGTTATCTCACCCGCTTTGGGCCAAGGATTATTTTCACCTCAGGTTTTTGGGGGAGAACCCTTGGGTTAGGGAACATCTTCCCAACATAAAACTGCCAAAGGTAAAAATTAAAGCTCAGGAAAATGGAGGGATCCCCGTAAGGTTCGGGAGGTTTCTTTTAACTTTGTTTGATATCATGGTCTATAAAATCCAGCTTTATTACATGAGAAAACGAAGAACCAGGGAGGTAGTAGAGCGGGATCGGATTCTCTTCCATCCCATTGATTTATCCCACAAAATTCTTTCCGCCTACCGCGTTAAACTTTATTCTATCCAACACTCTAGTCCTAATTTTTCGGTTAAAGAGTCCTCCGATGGAAAAAAAGCTTAGCCGCGAGTTTTACGCTCGCAATGCGGATGTTGTGGCCCGCGATATTTTAGGTAAGGTTTTGATAAGAAAGTTCCCCGACGGTACCCGAAAAGAAGGCGTTATCACGGAAACCGAAGCGTACCTGGGGGTTAAAGATTTGGCCTGTCACGCCGCGGGCGGACGAAGGACCAAAAGGACGCAGGTTATGTATGGGAATGCCGGTTTTGCTTATATCTACTTTGTTTACGGGATGCATTGGCTTTTAAATGTGGTGTGTTCAGCTATCAATGATCCTCAAGCCGTTTTAATCCGGGGTTTGGATGTTGCCCCGGGTCCTGCTAGCCTTACTAAAGCGCTGGAGATTGATGGCTCATTAAACTGTGCCGACATGGTTGAAAAGGGAGAGCTTTGGATTGAGGATCGAGGAGTCAAGGTCAAAGGTGATTATATAAAAACTACTCCTCGAGTAGGAATCGACTACGCAAAAGAATGGAAAGATAAGCCGCTGAGATTTTTCTTCGAAAATTCCGTTAAAAAGAAAGGGCGGAATCCGTAGGACTCCGCCTTTTTTAGGCTACCGCGTTTGAATGCTCCGCAGGAACCCGATGCTGGATACACTGAGTGCTCCAAAAAGGACTATGAAGGCGCCAAATCCTCGCCAGGCCCAGACCATGTCTTCGATAGAAGAGACAATCACCGGTCCTTGAATTCCAAGGATCGCCTTGATTTGGGTCATCGTAATGACGACGACCACGCCTGCGGTTAACCAAAGCAAGCTTTTCATGCACTTTCTCCTTTCAAAAGGAAGCTGAAGTAATTATAAAGCCCGGAACTCCTTCTGTCAAACTATAGGACAAACAAGAAGCATTGTCACTTTGGATATATAGTGGTACACTATAGCTTGAAAATCTAATACAAAAGGAACTACGAGACACCCAAATCCGTTGGGCAGTCTCAAGCCGAAGGAGGATATCGGACATGAACGTTTTTCTTAATCCCATTAGCTTCTCAGAGCCACAAAGGATAACGTTGTTTGAAAGGTTTTTCCAGCTTGGGAACAGCTACCGCATTCATCGGGCAATGTGTGAGGTCCGCCAGATGAAGATTGAGGATCTGATGCTCACTTATAGGCTACAGGCCTCGGGCCGTGCGATGGCTAAGTTTTCCACCATAAGAGAACTCAGGGTCTGGACTAACTGCGAGGCGGGACGGGCTTTACAAGATCGGCACGCTCTTCGCAAAACTCGGAAATGGATGAGAGTCCGGCTTGAGGAGACCCTTGCAGTTCTATCGCCCCAGCGGGAACTGATCAGGTTGCTCGAGTACATCACCACTACGCATAAAGGTGCGGACGCAAGCCCAGCTGAGATTTATGCCCGCTTGGAAGACGGAAAGCTGAGAGCTGAAACTAGGCGCAGGATAATTGAGAAGCGAGCGGAGGAAGATGAGGAAGATACCGCGCCTGAACTTCAGGAGCCCTTACAGGAGCCCTTACCAGTACAGCGCCTGTTGGAAGCTAGTATCAGCAAGGATCCTGATAACTTCATTACCACGCTGGTTCCGGCGGGAGATCTAGGGGTGCAAGTCGATCCCGCTATCGCCGAAACGTGGGAGCGGGAATGGACTCCGGACTAGATCGACGATCTGATTAATTAGTAGACTCGTTTGGACGGCCGCCTAAGGTGACCTAGCAAACTTGTCAGACCCGTTTGTGGTCCAATGGACTGCGAGCGGGTTTTTGTTTTGAATCGTCAATCAATTGTCCCCAACAACTTTTCGTGATATCTTATAACTTGAAAACCGAATCGGAAGAGGAGGATTGCGATGAATCGTTGGGTGGTTTTAGGTGTGTTTATTTTGATCTTTATTTTTTTGATCCGTCTGGCTATCATCACTATTCTTGGACCGGCGACGCTAGGAAGCTTTATTGCGTTAGTAACTGTTGCGGCGTTGGTTATCGGCCTCGCAGAGGCTTCAAGATACGTGTTGCGATAGAGGGGCAGGAGGGTAAGTAATGCCAAAGATTCTACTTGAGTTTGACCGTTTGGAGTCCTACGCGCTTTTAGTGGCGCATGAGTATTTGCGTCAGCTAATTTCGGGAGGTGGAGGAATACCCTTCATCCGCACAATTTCTCCGGTCTCAAACAACCGGGAATACACTGAAGTACGTTTCGGTTTTGAGTTTCGCAAAGTACGTTTCGGTTTTGAGTTTCGCGACAAGTACGTCCTCAACGTTCGGATCAGCGCCGGCGACATCTGGCCCAAACAGGGCGTTGCTCACCTCATACGGGGGGGCACTGGTGCCGGAGAGGTGCGTCACGACTTTGAGCTTCGGGGCAACCCGGCTGAGCCGCAAGTTGTATTTACCCGCATAAGAGGAGGCGGTTGATGAACACTTCTATCAAGTTCGAGCGTAGTGAGGGCTTTGCCCTAGCCGCGGCGTTTGAGGCCTACCGCAGCATTTTCGGAGTCGGCCCGGTTTTGGATGGGATTAACCCCGGTCTTTCTGAGGGGGATCGGTGCCATCTGATCTGCGATTTTGCCGACGGCGCCACCGTTCAGGTGTTGCTGAGCGGACGTGAGGGTTGGGTACGGGTCTTTCCTCCGGACTGGGTTGAAACCCGCAGATTTCGGCAGGCTATCCTGACCGCCTCGCATTCCGGCCTCTTAGATCGGCCTACGGTTTCACTGGGGACACTTCACATCGTTCCCCTGGCCGAGCTGCACTGGGAGGAGCTTCCCCACAGTCTCCGCAAACAAATTGCCCGTTGGTAGTATATTTATACCCGCTTGAGTTTACCTCGAGCGGGATTTTCTTGACTTCTGCGCATTTGGTGCATACAATAACAATCGGGCCCCTGCCCTCAAGCCTGCTGATAAGCGGGGTTTTTAATTTATGAAAATCACACCACTTGGAAACAATGTTTTAATAGAGCCGCTTGAGCGGGAGGATAAGCTTCCCTCCGGTCTAGTTATTCCCGACACCGCTAAAGAAAAACCTCAAGAAGGCAAGGTTGTAGCTGTTGGTCCGGGAAAATACGAAGACGGTGAGTTAGTAAAACCATCCGTTAAGGTCGGCAGCCGAGTGCTTTACAAGCGCTACGGCGGTGACGAGATTAGAGTTGGAGACAAAGAGTATTTGGTTGTTGATGCCGAGGATGTTCTTGCCGTAATTCAAAATGGCTAAACAGATAGTTTACGCAGAAGAGGCGCGCGAAAAACTAAAAGCCGGGATTGACAAGCTTGCTAAAGCTGTGGTTACCACTTTAGGACCCAAAGGGCGAAATGTTGCGCTCGACAAAAAGTGGGGTGCCCCAAATGTTGTTCACGATGGGGTAACCGTGGCCAAGGAGATTGAGCTTGAGGACCCATTTGAAAACATGGGAGCTCAGCTGGTTTCGGAAGCAGCGTCAAAGACGAACGATGTTGCAGGGGACGGAACCACTACCGCGACCCTTTTAGCTCAACAGATTGTTTTTGAGGGTCATAAATCGATTGCGGCCGGCGCCAACCCCATGCTTTTGAAGCGCGGGATTGAGGAAGCAATTAAGGATGTTGTGGCCGAGGTCGAAAAGGTAGCCAAGTCTATCCGGACCAAGGAAGAGAAATCCCAAATTGCCACGATCTCTGCTCAAGATCCCCAGATCGGGAATCTAATCGCCGAGGCGTTTGAGCAAGTTGGGGATGACGGAGTTATCACCGTTGAGGAAGGCAAGGGGTTGGAGACTACTGTGGAGTACAAAGAAGGTATGGTCTTGGACAAGGGCTACGCTTCTCCCTACTTTATTACCGACACTGACCACATGGAAGCGATCATAGAAGGCGCCCACATTTTGATAACCGATCAAAAGTTTTCTTCCCTTAACGATCTTCTCCCGGTTTTGGAAAATGTTGTTAAAGTAACCAAAAACTTAGTTGTAATCGCCGATGACATTGACGGCGAGGCCTTAGCAACATTAGTGGTCAACCGGCTTCGCGGGACTATCAACACTGTCGCAATCAAAGCCCCCGGTTTTGGCGATCGGAGAAAAGAGATGCTTCAGGACATAGCCGTTTTGACCGGGGCGAACTACATTTCCGAGGAAACCGGGCGAAAGCTTGAGTCTGTGTCTGCTGAGGACTTAGGCCAGGCGGATCGTGTAATTGCCGGTAAAGATGAGTCCGTCATTGTGGGGGGCAAAGGGACGAAGAAGGATATCGAAGCCCGGATTGATCAAATCAGAAGCCAAACTAAAAAAACGGATTCTGATTATGACCGCGAAAAGCTTGAGGAGCGTTTGGCCAAGCTTTCCGGTGGGGTAGCTGTAATTTCCGTTGGTGCCGCTACTGAACTTGAGCTGAAGGAGAAAAAGCACCGGGTTACCGATGCCTACGAGGCTACCAAAGCCGCTTTGGAGGAAGGGGTAGTTCCCGGAGGCGGGGTTACTCTTCTTCGGGCGCGGGAAGTTTTGACTAGGGCCAAAGGTGAAGGCGATGTTGCTCATGGGCGAGAGATAGTTCGCAAAGCGCTCGACAAGCCTCTTCGCGCCATTGCCGAAAATGCCGGAGCAGACGCTGGCTACATTCTTGGGGAACTTGAGCGAAAAAGAAGTTCCGATGCCGATTCCTGGGGGTGGGACGCGCTAACCGGCGAGTTTGGCAATCTTGTTAACCGAGGAATTATTGATCCGGCCAAGGTTACCCGCTCGGCGCTCCAAAACGCGGCATCCGTTGCGGTTATGGTTTTAACTACTGAAGTATTGATCACTGATATTCCGGGAAAGGACAAAGAAGGTCCTTCCCCGGCACCGGCCGGTGGTATGCCCGGTGGTATGCCCGGCGGAATGGGCGGATTCTAAGTTTCTTTATTCCTGAACTTGTGAAGGGACAAGGTTCCTAAGCGTAGCGAAGGGTTCTTACTCTGTAACCTCAAAAGTTACCTTATTACTTTCTCCGTTTTCGTTGGTTATATAAATTGAGTACTCCCCGGATTCCACCTTGGGATAAGCAGCGGAGCAGGGATATCCGTTGTCTTCAGCCTCCGGAGAACAAGCATCCAACCCATCGGGGATCGTAAACTTTATGGTTCTTTTGTTTTTGGACTCTAAATTCTTTACGTATCCGTTCATGTCATCGTTAGGGCCCAAAACTACGGCGTTTTTGGTTTTGGTGAATCCGGAACCCGTAATCGTTACCTCCGTACCGACGGCTCCGGAGGACGGCTCCAGGTTGGTGATCGCAGGAGCCTCTATAACTTTCGTAAAAAGTGAAATTGATGACCAGTCCCGGATTACAATGTATCCGGCAGTAGCAAAAGAGAGAAGAAGGATTATTATTGGTAAAAATTTGATAAATTTTCCAGCCCTTTTTCTAGTAACTATCACAGGGTCAGTTTACCAATTTTGCTAACCTGAAATACCATGCCGCGAGATTTAGCTAATATGATATGCGAACCCTGCCAAGGAGGCGTTCCGCCGCTTAAGGGCGAAGGAATACAAGATTTTTATAAAGATTTGAGCAGCGGTTGGGAAGTCGCGGAGGAACACCACCTCAAAAAGCGCTTCAAGTTTCCCGACTTTAAGTCCGCTTTAGATTTTGTCAACAAAGTTGGGGAGATGGCCGAGGAGATCGGACACCATCCAGAAATCACTTTCGGCTGGGGGTTTGCGGAGATTCAAATCTATACCCACAAGATTGACGGGTTACACGAGTCTGACTTTGTCTTTGCCGCAAAGACAGATAAACTTTTTTCAAGCTAGCTATGGATTTTTCAAAATATCAAAAAGAATCAAGGAAAACAGCGCTCTACCCTGATCTGGGGGAAGACTTTGTCTATCCAGACTAGTCTTCCGCCACTCAGGATATTTTAGGCAGAATATAGATCGGACTTAAAATTAACTTCATAGAGACTGAGTTGACCTTTAACAGGGAAGGGCTTGATTTTGCGAATATTTTTTAACATCCAGGAATAAGCTTTTGGATAAACTTTGCACATTGCTGCTTTCTCATCGGCCTTAACCATTGGTCGGCAGTCAACTAACTCCACCACAGCCAGCGCGTATCCGGCCGGAGGTATATCCGGATATTTTGAAGATACAATGAGCAATTTCCCCCGATGCTTGGTCGACCACTTGCGGGTTTCAATGGTTTTCTTCCCGGAGGCGACGTAATTTGCCCAAGGCTGTTTTAGGGAAAGAGCTTTCATTTTTTTTGGTTTTGTAGACATAAAGTACTTGCCATCCCCGAGTCCAATCACCTAAACACGACCCATCTTAGCGTATTTAAGCAAACGCCTACTTTAGGTATAATTGGCTATCTTGACCTTCCCATTGAGAGTGGCGTTGGGGAAGTAGTTTTTATTTATGAAAGAAATTAAAACTTGCGAATTTGTTTCGCCCGGCCATCCGGATAAAATTTGCGATTTTATCGCGGACTCCGTTTTGGACGAGTACTTAAAAGGCGATCCTAAAAGCCGTGTTGCGGTGGAGGTTTTGGGCGGTCACGGGGTGGTAACCTTGACCGGTGAGGTCACAAGTTCCGCGGACTGCGATGTCGAATCGGTAGTAAAAGAGATAGTTGGTAAAGGTTATGAAATAAGAGTTAATGTCTCCAAGCAAAGTCCCGAAATATCCCGCGGCGTGGATATTGGAGGCGCCGGAGATCAAGGGATTATGATCGGCTACGCCACCAATGAAACCGAGACCTTTATGCCCCGCGAATACGAGCCGGCTCGCTCTCTTTGTCAAAAAGTTTATGAGGTCTACCCGTACGATGGCAAGACCCAAGTTACGGTGAGGGGCGAAGAGGTACTGACGGTTGTCGCAAGCTTCCAAAACACCAAAACCAAAAAACTTGAGGAGCTAGTTCGTTCATCAATTAGAGCTGATCGTTATCTTATAAATCCGGCTGGAGAGTGGGAAATCGGCGGATTTGACGCCGACTCCGGTCTTTCCGGTCGTAAAATTGTGGTGGATAATTACGGACCGGAGGTTAGCGTGGGCGGGGGTTCTTTTTCCGGAAAAGATCCTACTAAAGTTGACCGAAGCGCTGCCTATATGGCCCGGCGTGTGGCGGTGGATCTTCTGCAAAAACACAATGCTAACACCGTCAAAACCCGCCTGGCTTATGCGATTGGGGTTTCCGAAACTTTGATGGCGCAAGCTGTTATTGACGATAAAACTTATCCAATTGAGGGATATGACTTAACCCCTCGCGGGATTATCAGCTTTTTGGGGTTGGATAAGCCCATTTACAAAGAAACCGCCCGTTTCGGCCATTTCGGTAGGGAGTTTCCCTGGGGGTAAACTCTTTATACGTTTGACGCACTTCTATTGTTTGGGTAAACTTATCCCTGTTCGTCAAAACTAATTTGAGGAAAGGAAAGGGAAAGATGAATACTTCTCAAATCCTCAGCCGAGAGGCTTTAGATTTTGTCAGCGCGCTCGCGCGTGAGTTTAAAGCTCGCCGTAGGCAGATCCTGCAAGCGCGTACTAATCGGCAGGCTGCTTTGGACCAAGGAGAACTTCCTAATTTCTTGCCGGAAACAGCCGAGATCCGAAACTCTTCCTGGAGTATTGTCCCTCCGCCGAGTGATCTTCTCGATCGTCGCGTAGAAATCACCGGACCCGCGTCCAATCGCAAGATGGTGATCAACGCCCTCAACTCGAGGGCGAACGTTTACATGTCCGATTCCGAAGACTCGGAATCGCCGACTTGGGAAAACATCCTCGGTGGACAGCTCAACCTCTATGATGCGGTCCGCCGGACGATTAGCTTAGATAGTCCGAAAAAAAAGTACCGCTTGAATGAGCGGACAGCGGTCTTGATGTACCGCCCCCGTGGCTGGCATTTGCTTGAAAGGCATTTCCTCGTCGATGGGGAACCTATTCCCGCTGCGCTCTTCGACTTTGGGCTCTATTTCTTCCACAACGTCCGAGAGCTTCTAGCGCAGGGAACGGGACCGTACTTCTATCTCCCCAAGCTCGAAAGCCATCAGGAAGCGCGGCTTTGGCATGATGTTTTTGCCTTTGCCGAGGATCGACTGAACATCCCACGAAGTTCTATTCGCGCGACAGTTCTGATCGAAACGATTCTCGCCGCTTTTGAGATGGAGGAGATTCTCTGGGAACTGCAGGAGTATTCGGCGGGGTTAAACTGCGGTCGCTGGGACTATATCTTTAGCTTCATCAAAAAATTCCGAAGTCTTCCCGGATTTGTTCTCCCCGATCGGGCTCAGGTAACGATGGATAAAGGCTTCCTAAGCGCCTACGTAATCAAGCTAATCCAGGTCTGCCACGCCCGCGGCGCCCACGCCATAGGCGGCATGTCTGCCTACATCCCCGTCAAAAACGATCCCGAAGCCAATGATGAGGCCTTCGCCCAAGTCCGTGCCGACAAAGAGCGCGAGGTGCAGGCAGGTCACGACGGGACTTGGGTTGCACATCCCGGATTGGTTTCAATCGCTAAGGAGATTTTTGACTCGAAGATGCCAGAGGCGCAACAGCTCCATGTGAAGCCCAGTCGGAATATTGGAGCGCAAGATTTGCTCCAAATCCCGGAAGGGGAAATCACAGAAGAAGGCGTGCGCACAAATATCCGTGTGGGAATCCAGTACCTCGAGGCCTGGCTAAGCGGCCGAGGAGCCGTTCCGATCAACAATCTGATGGAAGACACTGCCACGGCTGAGATCTGCCGCGCCCAATTGTGGCAGTGGATCAACCACGGAGCGAAAACCTCTTCGGGAAGAACGATCACCGCCGATTGGATCGAGGATCTAGTCCGATCCGACAGTTATCTTCTTGGAAAATATCAAGTTGCAGGGCGGCTTTTTCTCGATTTGGTGGTTCAACCCCACTTCGCTGAATTTCTCACTCTACCGGCCTACGAGGCCGTTATAGGAAAGGAGAGCAAAAAAGATGAACGATCGTTGGAGGGGAATTAAGCGCCCCTACCGGGAGGAAGATATTCTACGCCTGCGGAGTTCCGCCGAACCAGAGTACACGCTTGCCAAGAGGGGCGCAGAGCGCCTTTGGCAGGAACTACAACGGTCTCCCCGCGTAGCCACCCTTGGTGCGCAGACGGGGTTGCAGGCGGTACAGATCGCCCAAGCGGGGTTAAAGGCAGTTTACGTGAGCAGTTGGCAGGTCGCCGCCGATGCAAATACGGCTTTGAAAACCTATCCTGATCAGAGCTTGTACCCGGTCAATAGCGTGCCTCAGCTCGTAGAGAGAATCAACTACGCTTTGATCCAGGCGATCGAGATCGCCCACCTCCAAAAAAAGGAGGTCGACTGGTTAATTCCCGTCGTGGCCGACGCGGAAGCTGGATTTGGGGGAATCCTAAACGTCTATGAGTTGATGAAGGCAATGGTGAGAGCCGGTGCGGCCGGGGTCCACTTCGAAGACCAACTCTCTTCGGCTAAGAAGTGCGGTCACCTTGGTGGAAAGGTCGTGATCCCCACTCAAGAGTTCATCGACAAGCTCGTTGCAGCGAGGTTAGCCGCGGATGTCTGTGGGGTGGAAACAATCCTCATCGCCCGCATCGATGCTAACAGTGCCAAATTCCTCAGCACCGATCATGATGAACGAGACCGACCATTTATCACCTCCCCGGAACGTACCCGGGAAGGGTTTTATCCTATCAGTGGGGGGCTAGAGATGGCGATCGAGCGCGGCTTGGCTTACGCGCCCTATGCGGATCTGATCTGGTGCGAAACTTCCCACCCAGATCTTGAAGAAGCCAGCCGGTTTGCGGAGGCAGTTCACAAAGAGTTCCCCAGCAAGCTCCTCGCCTATAACTGCTCACCTTCCTTCAACTGGAAGGAACACCTCGGCGATGCAGCGATCGCCAAATTCCAGCAGGAGCTAGGAGAATTGGGATACAAATTCCAATTCATTACTCTGGCCGGCTTCCACCTGATCAACTACTACACCTTCATGCTCGCCAAGGATTATGCTGAGCGGGGCATGTCTGCCTATGTTGATCTTCAAGAGAAGGAGTTTGAAGCCGCCGAGAAGTATGGGTATGGCGCGGTACGCCACCAGGAGTTCGTGGGTACTGGGCATTTTGATGAGATCATGCAGACGGTCACCGGAGGTTCCTCTTCGCTTAACGCGCTAGAGGATTCTACCGAAGCAGGCCAGTTCAATAAAGATAGGAGATAAGGGTAACCCCGACGATGGTAAAACCAACGTCGGGGTTTTTTTACGCCTTGGTTACCCCGTCCTCTTCTTGGATTTTTTCTGGAATGTGTAGGCAACCACCGCAGCTGTTCTAACTAAAAGCAGAACGGAAAACCACCCGCCATACCCGCCCAGGGCGTTAGCTCCAAAAAAACCTCCCCATGCCAATGCGGTGTGGGAGATGGTTTTTCCAATAAAAGCTGCCGAGAGGAATTTTTTAATATCGTATTTTATAGTTCCACCCAAGATGCCAACTATGTCGTCCGGCAGGGTGGTGGCGGCAAATAGAACTATTAAGAGAAACATTCCTCGCCTCTTGCTCCAGCGCTGGGCTTTTTCCACCATTTTTATATGCCTTTTACCCAAAGCTTTACTGCCGCCGAGCCCTAAAAGGTATCCAGTCAGCTCTCCTAGGGTTGCCCCTGCGGCGGCAACCAACCCCAGAATCCAAGGGTTCAACGCTGGTCC
>JAUXIZ010000013.1 GCA_030620855.1 candidate division WWE3 bacterium | reverse complement strand
CGCACTTTCAACTTCAAGGACTACGCTGCAAACGAGCGCAAATGGATCCCGGATCCAGAAAAAGCTACGGATCTGCAGCTTCAAGCAGTCTCTGCACTAAGAAGTGAAGGTCCACACACCGTTGGCATGTTAGAAGATGCCCTACGAGTCTCGCGCGGGAAAATCGCCGCGGCGATCAAGGAACTCAACGAGGTTGGGTACCAACCGTCCATTATCTTGGACGAGGTGTCCCAACTTTACGATTTCAACAGCTGGTGGATCCAAAACCAGCTCTCCTACCCCGATATTGACCCCAAAGATCTCAACGAGGAAACCATCCTCGGTTTTGGGTGTATGCATGCCGGGAGCATTTATACCGAGTACAGATGGTTCGTAGAGGAAGTACCGCGAATCATCCTCGAGCAGGGTTCAACCACATTGGTTGCTGCCGGGGACCTGATTGAAGGTCTCGAATGGAATCTCGACAAAAAGGGCGAGGTGATGGCCGGGCTCAACTACACCCAGCAGGAACGCCTCGCTGCTAGCATGATCTGCTCGGTAATGCTTCAGGTCTTTGAGGTCCGCCTCAGAGATGATCTAGAGGGATATAGAAAGCGAAAACCCTCGGCTGACGAGCTCCAAGCAGCCGTCGAGAGCTCCTTGCTCGACCTCTACTTCATCCCAGGCAATCACTGCGGGTGGGTTAAGGGTAAAGGCATCACGCCTTTGTCCTCCTTCCAACCGGCGCTGATTAAATGTCTCACTCGAGGCATTGAGGATGTTCTTGGGAAGCTGGGGCTTGAACTCTCCGGCCTAAACCAAATCGTTGAAGACAAGGTTGTCGAGGGTAAAGTTCACACTCTGCCTTCCGGCCTTGGGCTCACGGTTCTGCACCCTTTTATGGCTCGAGCGCTGACAAGCTCGCTTCGCGCTCAGCACGCCCTGGATGCAAGCGATACTCAAGTCGTGGTGTTGGCAAACTTCCATGTGGCGATCTCGGTCGAGCAATGGGACTCCGATCTCGGCCAGCGAGTCGCCCTGCAATGCGGGTCAATCGTCTGGAAAACCGAGTTCGAGGAAAACAAACTCAAGCGGCTCGATGTGGGAGTAGTACACGTCCGAGTGCTTTCCAACCAAGAAGGTCGAATTCTCATCACCGAGACTGCTTTCTTTGGCGGAGGCGAGAAGGAGGCTTACGAAAACGAGTTGCTCCTCCAGAGGTTTATGGAGGACATCGGGATCTAAGCTCAAAATACAGGCCTTGTGGCACAAGTCACAAGGCCTTCTTTTTTTATTTAACAGTTACGGACTTTGCGAGGTTACGCGGCTTATCGGGGTCTAATCCTCTTTCAACGGCAAGGTAATAAGCTAAAAGCTGGGCCGGAATTGCATTCACAATCGGCGACGCTTCCCCAACATCAGGAACTTCTATCCAAACATCAAATACCTCATTAATATCCGGAGAAACTCCAATAATAAATCCGCCTCGGCTTTTAATTTCCTTGGCATTGGACAAGACCGATTCTTTTGTGCGGTCGTTGGCCACGAAAACCATACAAGGAGTCCCTTCTTCAATTAGAGCGATAACCCCGTGCTTCAACTCCCCACCCGCAAACCCCTCTGCATGGATGTAGCTGACCTCTTTTATCTTTAAAGCTGCCTCCAAGGCAGTCGGATAGTTAACTCCCCTGCCAATCACGTAAAGATGCTCCGCTCCCTTGAGATTGCCTGCAAGGCCCTTAATTTCCCCAACCGCATCACCTTCCAACAATTCCTTTGCACCTTTGGCGGCTTTAGCAACCAGCTTCCGGCCATCTTTTAATCCCCCATTCAGCTGAGACGCCAAAAGCAGAAATACCGCCAACTTAGCTGTATACGATTTCGTCGCCAAAACGGCCTTCTCAGGACCGCAGTTCAAAAGAAGGGTTTTGTCGGCGATCCTGGTAAGTGAAGACCCTTGTGCATTAACCAAAGCAACCACTTTAGACTTGTGACGTTTAGCCGCTCGAACCGCCTCAAGCGTGTCCATAGTCTCACCCGATTGAGAAGCAGCAATCAAAAGAGATTCCGGGGTAAGGAAATCTTCTAAGAAATAAAACTCGCTGCCTACCGCAAAGTTGACATGTCTTTTTGCAAGATCGGCAAACATATAAGTTGCCGCCATCCCGGAGTGCGCGGCCGTCCCGCAAGCGGTGAAATAGGTTCCAAAGGATTCTTTGATCAGTTTGGCTACTTCTTTGATGTCCTTTTCCGGATATTCGGCGAGGCGGGCAAGAACTTGGGGTTGCTCCATAATTTCTTTTATTAAATAATGGGGGTGCTCTCCAAGCTCGGCCTCCTCCGCAGACCACTCAACTTCCTGGACCTTCAAAGGCAACTGCTTGCTGTTTACAGCATCAATCAATTTTGCCGTACCTTCGTGCAACACTACCCCTTCCATATCGTTTATAAAAACGACTTTATTAGTGTAAGGCAGAAAAGCGGGGATGTCCGAGGCGATAAAATGCTCCTCCTCCCCGACCCCAAGAACCATCGGCGATCCATTGCGGAATGCTACAATCGACCTCATTTGAGGGAAATAAACCAAGATAGCGTTTAAACCTTTCAACTGGTTAAAAACCCTCCGCACTACCTCTATCAATTCGTCCAACTCACCTGTTTCGCCCATTTCACTTTCCACCAAGTGAGCTATCACTTCCGTATCAGTCTCAGACTTAAACTCGTGTCCTTTTTTTTCCAACTCGTTCTTTAGCTCTTCCCAGTTTTCAACAATCCCGTTGTGGGCAACCACAACTCTCCCGGTACAGTCGGTGTGGGGGTGGGCGTTGGCCTCGGTAACTCCGCCGTGGGTTGCCCATCGGGTGTGTCCCAAACCGGCATATGCCGGGGATTCTTCAACCTTACCGGCTTCGGAGATGCGCCCGGCCTTTTTGACCAAAGAGAGATCTTTCCCAAAAGCAACCCCCCAAGAGTCGTAACCCCTGTATTCCAACCTTTTCAGCCCTTCTACTAAAAACTGGGCGGGGTCGGTTCTTTCTTTAGCTGTAACAAACGCAATTATTCCGCAGATGGCACTATTCCTCCATAACCTTAAGCAGCGCTTTGGCTAGTTTATCTGAATCATGGCGAAGAATACTTCGTTTGAGATTATCACCTTCTTGCGGCTTAAACCGCTTCTTGGATAATAGATCTTTCCTGAAGATAAGGTATCCATCTTCTTCCAGCAAGTCATCCTCGATTGGGTAGGAGTTTTCCGAGGTTGCGTAGTAGCGCAAAGTGTCTTTTGGCAAAGGCGCGTTATTAGCAAAAACAAAATCAAACTTGATCCCAAGGTACTTGTCTATCTCAGAAAGATACCGAGAAGCCGTAAACCCGTTTGTTTGGCCAAACTTATTCATCAAATTCTGGATAAAGATTTTCTTTGCCTTGGATTTCTTAACCGCCTCCGAAACACCCCCAACAAGAAGGGTTGGGAGGAGGCTGGTAAAAATATCCCCGGGACCAATAACTATAAAATCCGCTTGCCTTATAGCTTTAAGAGCTTTAGGATTCGCCTTTACCCCAGGAAGAAGGTAAATATTTCTTATAGAAAGGCGCTTGTCGTGCTTGGGCTCGTCGATCGCATGCTCCCCAACCGCAACTACCCCCTCGTCGTATTCAGCAACAAGGTTTGTCTCCTCCAAGGTAACCGGCAAAACCCGGCCTTTTATTTTTAGAAACTTCCCCACTTCCTCAATTGCCCGCTCTTGCGAGCTCAAAATGTGGGAGAGGGCAACCAAAAAAAGGTTCCCAAAAGTCATGCCTGACACCCCAATCCCCTCCACAAAGCGGTAGTTGATTAGGTCGCGAAGAAGCCCTTCCCTTCCATTTTCTTCGGAAAGCGCTAAAAGGGCTTTTCTAACATCGGAAACCGGTAAAATCCCAAACTCGTCCCGCTCCTTTTTGGCGGAACCGCCGGAATCGGCCATCGTAACGACGGCCGTTATATCTAATGGGTAATTTTTGAGGCCGGACAAAACGGTGTAGGTCCCAGTCCCGCCCCCTAAAACGACAACTTTTTTCGCCACCACCTTAAGAAACGTTAACGCTAAAAGATTATCACATCAACTATGAAGTTTATGTAAAAAGTGTCCAAAAGAAAAGAAGAATAACGAGCGATCCAACTAGAACATACTCAAGGAAAACTCCCCAACTTAAGCTCTTGTGGTAAAAGTGGTAAACCACTCCCCAAGCAATGTAGGCTATTACAGCAACCGCAACAACATAAAGCTGCAAAAGCTCCATCCCTTTAAACCTGACAAACGCCAAAACAGAAAGCGTAAATATTGCTCCCAAAACCGAAAGATGAGTAATATGAGAAAACTTAATCTTAGGCATTAAAGCACACCTCCTGCTCTGGTCACCCAAACTACAACCATCAAGAGTCCCAAAATAACCATATGGGCAACATTCTCCGCGGTCCTGCGAAGCTCACCTTTAGTGAGCCCGCCCTTAAGCATCGAAACCTCATCCAGTGCAAACAAACCCATTAGGAAAAGCCCAAACCCCAGCGGGATGGTCTTTGGAGAAGATACCGGATCAAACACCTTTACAACCTGCTCAAGAGGAGAAAGCACAGCCTGGGCAAGTTCTGTTGGCTGAGAGACCGCCTCCTGCGAAACTTCTGTTGGCCCAACCACGGTCTTTGGCTCGGCCTCGGTCTTTGAACCGTTTTGCTCAGACGGAGATTGTGCACCGGCGGTCGAATTCGAAGGCTCGCTTGAAGGAGAACTCCCGGAAGAAGCTGTCGTGGTTGTGGTTACAGCAAGCGGAGTACCAAGCATCTGGACAACCAAAGTTGTCTCCTCTCCCAAAATGATGCCGTTTACGGCTGCCATACCCATATCCTTGTAACTTGCATTAAGCATGTTTGCCTTGTGCGAGGCAGACCCCATCCAACCTGCGACAACTCCTGCAGAAGTATCAAAATCTTTAGCTAAGTTCTCCCCCGCATATTTGTAGCTGTATCCAGCGGAAACAATAAATTGCCAAGGAGTGGTAGAGCCGTCTGGCGCATAGTGGGCCCAGTAGTTCTTGGCAAACATATCCTTAACTTTTTCCAAAGCCGCCTTCTCTAACTTCGAATTTCTGGAAAGCGCAGCAAGTCCTGCGCCACTTCTTTCCTGGTTAACAAGGCTGTAAACCTCATCGAGGTTAATATTAGTGGCAAAACCAAGTATCTGGGGTGACAGTTTATAAACATAGAGCTGGAAAGAAAGCAGTAACAAAACATAGATGAAAAGGGCCGAATTTTTCAAGAACCGGGCCCTCGTCCCGCGATTTGGATAAGGCAATACAAAGCAGGCATTAGTGACGCAAAACTTAATAAATTTTCGACCGGTTTTCTTGATCATCTCACCTATCATTCTACACTATAGGACACTAGAGAGCAACCAGATCTGCTCTGATTTCATCTTAGCAATTTACTCCCAAACAGAACTTAAATATTAAAGGACAGGTGTCGTAAGACATCTGTCCTTTGGGTTGGTTTACCGGCGATCCATAAGCCAGTTGTGTTCGCGCTGGGTGCTTGGAGCTCCAACTTGAACAGCAACTTCAGTTCGCGCGAGACTCTCACCGACTTCAACCAGATTCCTCTGGAGGATGTCGCGGGCGATTCGGCGTTGCTTCAGGGTCATCCGGATTTTTGAAGTACGTTTCATTGCAGAATTCCTTCCTTCTTAAGGTATATCTAATTATTGCATACTATAGGGTAAGTGTCAAGTTTGAGCGGGGGTCTCCAATCCAGAAAAATGGACTGTCCACTCCTTTTTCCTCTAATATGAATTTGTGGACGGATCTTTTGTTTTAAAAGGTGTAATTTTTGATCTCGACGGAACGCTCATCGATAACGAGGGCGTGTATGATCGGGCATTCTGCGCCGTTTTGAAAAGGCGTGGCATCTCCTGCGAGGAGATGGTCCACATTCCGGGAATCGGAGTTAGGGAAAACTGGGACAAGATGATTGCGCGAATTGGGATGGACGAAGATCCAAAGGATTTGGCCAAGGAAACTCAAGAGTTTTACCTTGAGCACTTGAACGAAGTCAAAGTCCGTTTTGGAGTGCGCGAGCTTATGCATTACTTAAAAGGAAGGGGAGTAAAAATCATTCTTGCGACCTCAAATACTTCGGAGATAGGAAACAGGGTTGTAGAAGAGCTTGACCTCGGTCATCATTTTGAATCCAGAACTTTTGGAGACAACGTGAATCGCAGAAAACCCGCCCCGGATCTTTTCATAAAAGCCATTCAGGATGGGGGTCTGAATCCAAGAAACACGATCGTTATCGAAGACTCCGCCGCCGGAGTAGAGGCCGCCAAAGCGGCGGGTACCAAAGTTATCGCCATAAAAACCGACTGGGCCACAAAGGCCCAGCTTTTTCGAGCCGACAAGATTGTAATGGGCTTTGAGGAAGCGCTAGAGGTCGTAAGATCGGGCAAACTTTAGCTTTGCTAAAATTGACTCAATGATAAGGCTCCCGCATATATTTAAGGTTATTGCTTTAGTTTTAGCTTTTGTCTTTTTCGCTACCGTCGCCAAAGCGGCTAATCTTGTTTGGCAGAAAGAAGGGGTAATTTTTAGCGACAATACCGTCCACAATGTCGAGGTCGTCACCTTAGAAGACGGTCGATACCGGATGTATTTCCACCAAGGAACCCAAATGAAAAGCGCCATATCCCAAGACGCCAAAGCGTTCACCATCGAAGACGGGGTGCGGCTGGAAGGTTCCATGCCGGCTCTCGTGAGACTCTCCGACGGCCGTTGGCGGATGTACTACCAAACGCTCGAGGATGGACAAGGGGTGTTCAAAAGCGCCGTATCAAACGACGGTTTAACATGGTCCATTGAGCCGGGTGTTCGCCTGACTCCCGGCGGAACCTATGATCCTGACAACATCGTACACCCTAGCGTAATTGAGCTTCCCCAAGACGGTTACCGCATGTACTACGACGGAGAGGTCACAAAGACCGAGCAGGAGTTTACATGGCGGATTCTATCTGCCACCTCATCCAATGGATTAGTCTGGACCAAAGACGAAGGAGTGCGTATCAACACGGAAGAAGAACCGCTGGTGGCTGACCTTGTATGGAGCTCCCACGCAAGCTACGACGAGTTGACCGGGGTCTACGAGCTTTACTTTAGCGTCCAATCCCCCGAAGTCAAAGACGGCATTTACCTTGCCACATCCTCCGACGGGCTGTTTTTTGACATTGTAGAAACGCCGCAACTTGCCCCGGAAACTGAAAGCGGAGAGTTCGGCGCAGGCGGGCAGATCGGATCCTACCAAGATCCGTTTGTGCTGGAGATTGAAACGGGCAAGAGAATTTACTACTGGGTCGCCGGATCAGGGATCTACTCCGCGATTCTCACTGAAGGGGAAACGCAGGAAGGGCCCGAACAGAGCCCTTCAGCCCTGCAGCAACTGTTGGATAAAGTGGGCGTAACGCTCCCCACCGTATCCCTACCCCAAAACTGGGAGCTTTATATTGTGCCGTCCATTCTTTTGGGCGCGGGGGCGGCAATCTTTATTGTCTTTTGGAGAGCTCGCAAGAAACGCGACCGAAGATAATTAAAAGGCGTTTTCCTTACCCAAGATAAGAGTCACATTTGCACGCGCTTCCGCTCCGGTCTTGGGAGGACGGCTGTCGGAAACGCTAAAGATATGCGCTAAGCGCCGCGCCGTGTAGCTTCCGGAAGATTCCAAAACAAGGTAGCCCTTAATAAGGTCCTGGCGCTCAAAGTTGTCCACCCGGATTACCTCGCCTCCGATGTTTTTGATAATCCGCGTTGAATCCCCCGCCAAGCCGGGAAGATTTGAACCGTTTAAAACCTGGATCTTCAAATGCTCCGTAGCAAGCTTCTCGTCTCTAAAAAACGGGGAAAGTTTTTTATCGAGAGTATTGGAATCGTCAAGCAGTTTTACGCTGAGGTTTAAATGGACAACCTTGTCCGAGCGGACCTGCATCAGATACCACAAAACCTGGGCGATCTCTTTAATATCAAGGTCGGTGCGCAAATTTTCCCTGGCGATGCTCCAAACCTTGGGAAACTGCAGAAGATTACCAAACTTTAAAACATCCCCGAGACTCTCGGGGTGTGAAAATAGCTCTCCAAGCTGTTTGATACCGTCTTCTCCAACCAAAATATACCCGTCAATCGGAACTCCCAGTACCCTCTTAAGGTTGTTCCCTACAACCTTGAGCCCGTCATTTTTGCCGGAGAGGTTGCCAAGGCCATAGAGGTCTCCAAACTTATCGTATTCCACGGGAATGTTCACCACCGCAAACGATTCCTGCGTGGGGTTGAAAGCCAAAACGCCAAGTTTCTTGGTAGGCGATGAGGGCTCATCAACATCCACTACCTCAAGAAACATAAGATTAAGAGGGGTTTGGCTGTCCCAAGACACGTTGCCTTGGAATGTGGAGCCGGCTGAGGCAAAAGGGCGGGCGAAAAAGTTCCAAAGATAGAGTGTTCCCCCAACCAATATAACTCCAATAATTATGGTTAGGGCTATTTTTACTTGCTGGAGGCGTTTCTTAAACTTAAACTGTTTCTTCAGCCGCTTCCAAGAAGACGGGTTGCGCTTAGTACTTTTTTTTCTCTGAACTCTTCTGTATTTTCTGGCCATTCGAGCTTAGGTCACCTTATTAGGCGAAATGGTGTTTGAGCACCATTGGCAGGGGCTCTTTCCCAATTATCAGCTTTTAAGCTAGCGGTTTCCAGTCCCCTATTTTTTCCACCGCTGTTTTGTATCCTTTTCCTGAATGTTTTAGCCAAAGATTAACGCGCGCAACGGTTGAGGTACTAACCCTTAGTTTTTGGGAAATCTCTTTGTAAGTTAATCCCTTTACCAAGAGAGCAGCAATTGCCAAGCGCTTGGCGAGCATCACGCGCTCGGTAGGAGTAAAAAGGTCAAATATATACTTTTCCATCTCACTCTCGGAAGAAATCTTAGCCAGCGACTGGCTGAAGGCCCGCCGAATCTTTATCTCTATATCTTTTTTAATAGGTATTTTGGATACTTGCGGCATAACTGTTCTTTTTTGCTTCTATGAATTACTATAGCAATTCATAGATGTAACTAAAATGTAACGAATTTAGCAAACAAAAGTCAATGAAAAAGTGAAGTAAAAGGAAAAGCCGACCTTCTGTAAAAAGTCGGCTAAGACGTATTCTCATTTGAGCGATAGCGAGCAGTGCTAGGACAAAAAAAGGTGGTGAAGAATTACACTTCACCACCCAATTTAAACAACCTCAGCGACCCACGCGATACAACAAGGAAGGAATCCTTGGTAATAAACTGCACCGTGCGGGGATCAGTCAAACTAAACGAGGCTCGTTCCTTGCCGGTCTTCTCGTCTAAGACGATCAGTTCATCCTCCACTCTGCCTACAAGCAGGCCGTTCTCCGCCGTCATAAGATCGAAGTTCTCCCGCTGCCAACGGACCTTGGCGGTGCCAGCACTACAAGCATAGAACACAAAAGGGTTATCGGAAAAGCGACTCTTGCGACTTGAGCGAAAGAGCAGCCTACCAGCAACGTGGAGAACCTGGAAAGGCCATTCCTTAACAACTTCTCCGGTTTCCCTGTCTGCAACCACTGTAGCGTTCTCACCGCAAAAGTAGACCTTCTTGCCGTGAGGAAGGACAGACTCAAAGCGAACGTCCACCGCCTTTGGCCGCAGAGACCATCGCACCTTTCTACTCTCCTTGTTGATGGCATACGCGACGGTCGCGGTTTCTTGCACGGATGACTCAACAGGAGTATTCTCATCCCAATTTTGCCAAACGTCCCAAACGCAAACGTAGATGGTGTCTCTATCCGCAAACGCCAAATCGATGAATCCCTCATCCTTCTTAGGGAACCTGAGGGTAAGCTTCTTGAGAAGTTTGCCTCTTTGGGAAAACCAACCAATTTCTCGATCCCGATATTGCGCACAAAGCACATCACCAAGAGAAAGAAACAGCTTTCCGCTAATGCGGCAGTAGGATGGATAGCGCCACCTCTCCATGCCGGCGCCAGAGTCAACAGCAACAAGGGTACTTCCTTGATCGTCGTGTATATTGGCGAGCAAAAAGCTTCCAAAAACGCCCCGCAGCTGTTTCACATCAGTGTCCTTGCCTAATGTCTCTTTCCAATCAATCTCCCCAGTTGCAAGAGAAAGGGAGTAAATGTAGGGGTTAGGATCGAAGCTGTCGCGATTTCCGCAGTAGTCCTCGGTAAAAAAGAGATGATGATGACCAAGATAGGGCTGCCAAGGCGCCCAGTTTTTCTTCATGCGGTAGGTCCAGGCTTGACCTCCATCTGAAATTCTCAGGCCGTAAACGCCGCCGTTTCGCGTCTTCGCTTCAGAACCGGACCGCGTTACGACGATGATCTGCCCGTGGCTTCCATCAACGAATACATCAAAGACCCAGTCATCGCCAAAGTCTGCTCGCCAGGCCTGTTTAAGCTTGAGCCGACCTTCTTGCTCAACATCATTAAGACCCTCCTGATAAGCACGGAGAATCTTACCCTGATCGTTGCGGTCCTGGGTGGTCAAAAGAAGATCATAGAGGTCGCTTTGCACCTCAAACTCGAGCTGGCCAAATTTCCGCCTTACTCTTAAAAGGACCTCCCGTACTTCGGAGATCCGACTCGGAAACTTGCGGGCGTAGTCTGCAGCCCTACGATAGCTTTCCTTGCTTAGGTCTCTCTTAGACACGCTCTCCTCTCCTTATGATTTTGTCAACTCCCATACTACTATCAAACGGAAGTCAAAGCAAAAAAAGAACCGGCCGCAGTCCATAGGACTACAAGCCGGTAAATGTTGTTCACGGTAGGAAGGGCAGTCTCAGGTAGTACGCGTATACCACCCTCGCAGTAACCAAATTTCCGTCTTCCTCAAGTTCGACCGAAACGGTGTTACCCAAGTTGACACCTTGCTGCGCGGCAAGGGCTTGGGCCCGGGCTTCGGCTTCCTCAAGGGCCAGGTACTGAACTTGCGCGAGTTCTTCTTGGACCCACTCGCGAGCGGTTTCGACTATAAAGTCGGTTGATACCCCATCGCCCCAACCCGACAAACGAGTGCGTAAGGTCCCAAAGTCAACCCAAGGGGCTGTCGCAAACTGAATCTCTGCGTAGCCTGAGG
>JAUXIZ010000023.1 GCA_030620855.1 candidate division WWE3 bacterium | reverse complement strand
TTGATCCTCTAAAATCTCCAGATTCTCATCGTAATACTGGAGTTGCTTGGTTGCGTCCCCTAAGTTGTCGGAGGAAAAGAAAATTTCAATGGGGGAAATGCGGGACAGTTTGTAAAGATCCCTTATAAGGAAGTTCCTATCACTCTCCCATTGCTTTAGCTCTTTTTCCTTTTTGGATAAATCTTTTTCTATCTTGGACAAATCGGACTCGGCGTCGGTGAGCTCTTGGGAAATTTGGTAATAAGAAACGGATGCGGAGGCAATATCTTCGGCAAGCTGATCCTTCTTTTTCTCCAGCTCGGCGAGCTTGTTCCCCTGGCTCTCTAAATCTTCGGTAACCTTGCCAAGCTCATCGGCACTGGCCTTGAAAACAACAGGAATAGCAATGGAGAACAGGATTAAAATTAATACAAGTAGTTTACGCATTGTCTCGGCCTGCCCACCGAAGCTACAGCGTAAGCGAAGGCGGGGCAGTGCTCCTTATTATTATGATACCAGAGCTCTTTAGGATATATCCTCTAGCGTATACCGCCAATCATCTGGTATTATTCTCTCGAGATGAAAACCCTGCTTAAGACAGCACTAATTGCAATCTTTTTGGCCTTCCTATATATATTCGCCAGTTACAGTTCAACACCAGCCTACGCGACAACCTACAACTGCGTCTGGACTTTCCATGGTTTCAGCTACGGCACCTGTGCACCGAATTCTAGTGCCTGTACACCCTCCCCAGATCCGTGCCAAAGTCATTACGCATCTGAAACAAATTGTAAAGCAGAAACTTATACCTGCCCCGGCTCAATCCCATCTCCAACCTGCTATGCGCAGTGTAGGGCAGGGGGTAATACCCATTCCGAGTGTAGTGCCCTGCCCTCATGTGACGAACCCCCACCCCCTGGCTCATCTCCAAGCTGCTATGAGCAGTGCATGGCTGAGCCAAACAATACCCATTCCGAGTGTAGTGCCCTGCCCTCATGCGATGAACCTGTGGGCGGTGGGACAACTACAACCCAAGGCGGAGGACTGCCGGATAAGAAATCAACCGTTAAGATTGGGCCTTGGGAATTCTCCACAGACCCAGAGCAGTTTGGAGCGGATATTTTGGAAATAGGCATGGGGGTAGGAGCACTTTTGGCGGTCTTATTCACCATTATCGGAGGCTTCGGGGTAGCAACGTCTTCGGGAGACCCTGACAAGTTGGAAAAAGCCAAATCGCAGATCACTGCGGCCGTGTCTGGACTGGTCTTCCTATTGGCTTCAGCATTGATTTTAAAATATGTTTTAGGGACAATAATTGGTGTAGACTTCTTTTAGTAATTCGAGAGGAGGTGAATTGAGTGCTTAAAAAGATCAAAACAACAGTCGCAACCGGAACAGCTTTAGCTCTCTCAGCTACGCCGGCTTTTGCTGCAATCGAAAACCCACTACGCTTCAACGACATTTGTGAGGCGGTCGCTGGGATAACAAACTTTATTATCGGTATTGCCGGAGCTATCGCCTTGGTCCTTCTTATCGTAGGAGGTATCCAGTACATGAGCTCAGGCGGTGACAAAATCGCCGTAGAGGCCTCTCGTGGGAGAATTACCGCAGCCGTTGTAGGTCTCCTTATCGTTTTTGGAGCTTACCTAATAATCAACGTTATTGGTGGAGCGATCTCAGAAAACTTCGTCATCTGCAAATAAAAGCGGGTGCCGGTGGTTTTTGCACTCCTTGTGGAGCAAAAACCCGAGTGTTCTTTTTAAGCTAAAAGTATGCGAAAGTTACCGTTAAGTATGCTAGTAGCTGCCAGCGCCTTTATTAGGGCAGCTGTTCCTGTGGCTGCAGCTACCGTCGAAGATTTGTTTCCGGCCTTCGATACCTCGGGGGCTTGTGCAGCCGGTCCTGTACCCAATATTTCAGGGATCTTTTGCATCCTGGTTAAGATCATCTCAATTCTCCTTTTAGCTGCAGGAGGAGTAGCGCTACTTTTCCTCGTATTTGGGGGGTTAAGGTACATGGCTTCCGGCGGAGACGAGAAAGCCATAACATCAGCCAAAGCGGCAATTACCTACGCGGTTCTTGGTTTTGTAATTACTATTGGAGCCGTTTTTGGAATAAACCAAATCCTCACGGTTTTATTGAAATAATCAGCAGAGAAATTTCTGATAAGATTTTCTTGATGAAGGTTCTAAAGAAGCCCCTCATTTTATTTGCCATTTTACCGATATTGGCTTTTGTCTTTGCTCTGCTTTCCCTTGGCCCGGCGGTACCCAAAGCGAATGCGGCCAAAGTCTGCCCCGAGATAAAACCCGGAAACCCAGTCGCCTCGGATCTGGCCCCAAACCCGGATAAAGTAAGAGAGGAAAGGGAAATCCCCAGGTCGTGTGAAGGTAAAGGGGTGATAAATGAGGTTCTTTGTGCCATTTCTGAATTATTCGCCAACCTCAGCGGTCCAGGAAAACTAGGTCTAAAAGATTCTCAGATGCCTGGCTACCTAAGGACTGCAAACGAGCTCGCTCTCTCTGGAGATGAAGAAGCTTTACTAGATCCAGAAAAGCGCGAGGAGCCAGGAGCGGTCACCGGAGGAATAGCAAAAATGCTGATCCCCGGATATACGCAGAATGGTTTGGATCCCATCAAAGAATTAACGGAATCCGAAAAGCAAGTTGTTCCCGGAACGATAACATTAAATAACCAAATCCTTCAAAAAACTATTGAGCCTGACGTTTATGAGGAGCCAGAAGTAGATCCTGACAAGAAGGGGTACTATGACCTCCAGATTGGAACCGGGGGAGACGCTGTTTCCAACTATAAAGTTCAGGGTAGGTTTGGGGAGATTGCTCCTCTTTATGACCGGTATGGCTTCTTAAAACAAGCGCTTATGCCATCCGCCAGGAAGGTAACAATACCCGATGACGACTGCATAGAATACGACCTCAGCGGTATAGCAGTTACGGGTTTTGCAGAGGAAAACCCTAACCGCACAGCTCCTTGGCAGGCATTTCGGGAGATCCCAGATGAAGATAGAGAGGGACAAACAGAGGAGTGTTCCCAAGATGAAGAGGGTAACGTGATAAGCTGCCCAACCGAATCCGAAGGTGAAACCTATAAAGCCGGAGGGAACTTAGACACTCAAAGCGAAGTTGCGCTGGTCGATGAGGCGTGGGAAAGGATCGGTGCCCCAAGCAACAACCCCGGCGAGGGCGGAGTCTTTAACATCCTTCTCCCCCCAGGCACTTCGTTCCGAACCGACCAGGCCGAAACCCAACTTAGTTTTGACTACAAACCTCACAGCGATTTAGCCGATTACTCGGATGGATCAAACCTCAAAATCGCCGAAATTGGAAACGTCGGAGGCGCCGTCGATTGTATGGTTAATGGACTCACCGCCCATCCTGCTTCGGCAAATTCCAGAGCCTGCGACAATGCTTTTGGAGCATTTGGCTTCTCAATAGTCTGCACTGACGAGGCGACGCCTCTTGGGTTTTCCAATGAATCGGGATCCGGGACCGCCCGGCGGGCCTGGGACATCGTCAACCGCCTATACCAAGGGTTTTGGTGCCTATGGAATTGGGATAAAGATGGAGAGTTTGCCTACATTTTTGACGAAGAAGCTTTCAGGCAAGAACCTAACCCACCTTACCCTCTCCCCGCGAGCCACTCGGGGAACCTCTTTTGGTGCACTGAGCTGGCTCGGCGCTCCCGCAATGATCTGGGCTTGAGCGTAAGCTCAAGAACCATGGCCAAGCAATTCGGGGCGGCAACCGAGGCAGGAGGACCAAGCAGTGGGCGCTGGATAACCATTGGGGATTCAACATATCAAAACATCAAGCCGGGTGCCGTAATCTTCTTCTCCAGCCGGACGGGACCTTACTACCCTAAAATGAACCATGTCGGCGTTGTCTACAGCGTTGACAAATACGCAATGAAGATCGTCCAATCCAACTCGGGCACCAAGGATATGGACATTCCCGTCCTGGACAACGGAAAAATTTCTCCGACGATCGGCAACTGGGAAATCAGAGGGTTTGGCAAACCATGAAACTATCGGATATCAATCCTAAAATCATAACTGCGGCAGTTGTTGGGTTCATCGCAATTGTCTTTATAGCTTTAGTGGTTTCTTTGTTCGTTCGCCCCGCGGAAGAGGAGGATGCGGCTCCAGCGGTAGCAAGCAGCAGCCCCCAAAACCAAAGCGAGGGCGTCATCCTCACTCTACCCATCACTGTTTCCTTCGCCGAGGATTTGGATACCGGCCAACAGGCAAACGTTTCCTTTACCATTCAACCAGGCCTGGATGTGCTGCAGGAATGGACCAACGCGGCCGTACTGCAGCTTGCTCTCACCCAACTTCCGGAATCTTCTACGACCTATACCGTTACTGTACTTTATAAGAAAAGGGCCATCTACTCTTTCACTTTTACAACCACGGCCGAAACGCCAGAAGAGCTGACCGAAGCCGGCCGAGTCCAAGCGGAGGAAGACTTCCTTTTCGCACAGGAAGAGAAGGAGTTTTACAAAACGTACCCTTGGTACGGTTCCATTCCAATTAGAACCGACGATTACGTAATCGTCTACAACTTTGAAAAAGAGGCATTCCGGATCAGTCTCACCCTTGGCGGTAACCCTTTGGGAGCGCAAATTGAGGCGGCAAAAACCAGGGCACTAGATAGTTTGGAAGCAATTGGGGTAGACCTTAACGTCTACGATTACTACGTCCTAATTGATTAAAGCTAAGAAGTTCTAGTTACACGACCCGCCGGCGTTGATCGTGTTGTAAACTCCCACGTATCCATTTACGCACTCGTCGCCCACGCTGGTTAGATTGGGACACGAACCAACACCAAACGAGGCGCGGCCGGCCGTGCAGAAAGCTCTAAAGAATCCAACCGAATCGCTTCGGCCGGTATAGCAAGAAGCGTAATTTGTATGGCTGCTTTTATAAAAGCCAAAGAACGAGTTTATCTGAACGGTAAATCCCTTTCCTTTCTGGGAAGGGATACCAAAATCCTCAGGCGGGGCGCCTAAGCGTTTGTAGAGCTCATAGTTTGAGGCGTTGCTCTCGTTTAGCCAGATCGCCATTGCAATACGCGGGTCCACCCCAGCGGATTTGGATTTTGCGATTACGTCGTTGTAGCACTCGTTGACGTGGTTCTCGTCCGGGTTAACATTGACACCCCACCTATCGGCAATGCTTTTTACTTCTGACTTTGACTTCACACAACTGCTGGTGGCGGTTGCGGCTTGGTTGCAGTCTATTTCATCGGATTTCACTTCCCACGGGTAGGGAATATTGGCAAGGAAAGTGGAAATAAGAACAACTATCCCAATCACAAAAATCCCGAAAACCCCTATCACCCCAGCCAGCACATAGCCCAAAATTTTAAGCGTGCCTCCTAACTTTTCAAGAACAATCTCTCCAGCAAATTGGACTACCGCCCCGATGACCGCACCAACCGCAGTCCCTGCAGGCCCCATAATGCTCCCGATAAGAGGGCCGAGGCTTAATTTTTTAACAAGCCACGACCCAGCATTTATTAGACCTTTCTTAATCCAAAACCCCGATCTTAACTGCTTTACAAAAGTCTGCGCGCCGGCTATTTTGCCAAGGAGTTTGGTAATCCCAAGCTTTTCAGCAATAGAATTTAAAGCGTCGTTGAGCTTGGACGCATAATAAACATTTTTAATTTTGTTCTTGAGTTCAAACCAACCGTAGACCTTAACTGCTTCTCCAAAACCTTTTTCCTTGTAAGTCCTTAGGAATTGGAGGGTGGCATAATGTTTGTTTCTAGATTCCCAGTAGCGAATGAATTGGGCTTCGGAACTATCATAAAGCGGGCCACCTTTTCTTGATAGTTTTTTAAACTCCCGCTCTACCGCTTTCCTAGTATCTTTTCCTATATCTTTCCTATTAAACCTTTTTTGCAGATTGTCAGCAGTATTCCAGTACCTATCGGCAGTTTTATAATCGCCGGCTTTCGCAGCTTTTTCGGCTTCAGTAAGTGCGTTGGAAAGTAGAGATTCATACCTGCCGGCTTTCTCCGAAAGCGTTTGAAACTTCTCTGCTTTTGCAAGAAGGTCCATGTCATATTGGGCTCCAGGGATTTCAGAATAGTAGCGGCTCAACCTGCGAGCTTTCATATAAGTCATACCGGGATTGGCCCGCACCGCCTTAGCAGCAAGGTGTCTCATAATCTTGGGCTTCCCCTTGACGTTGGTCCCGCCCCAAAGAGCTACTGCCTGTACAGTGGAGTACGGAACCAACCCTTTCCACTCTGTCGTGTAGAGGTGCTCCCATACGGCGTCGTTAACTTGGCCTAAAAAATCGTCAGGGGTATAAAGAAATTCAGAAAATTTGGTTTCAAATGGTTTGCTTACGGTATCCCAAGTTGTTTGGAGTGGGTCGGTGACAAAGTCAATGAGGTTGAATCTAGCCGGGGCGACTCTCCCTGGTTCGTACCCAGGGCGAGGATGGCCTTTAATGTCAAAAGCTTTTTTTAAATCACTCTCGAGGTATTCAGCAACGTGGTTTGGAACATTATAAGGAGCCAGAGCGTCCTCCACCCCCTCAAGAACTCTCTGAGTGGCTGAATCATCAACACCGCGTCCGCCGCCGGCCTGACCGGGCCTTCTTGGAGTAGGTTGAAAGAAGCTCAAAACATTCTGGAAAATGGCCATCGAGTAAATGATACCAATAACGGGAGTTATTGGGTTATATTGGGTTACTTAAGTGAGCAAAGTAAACGGTTATTTGACTTTGCTAAAATGAAGCCGATGAGGAAATTAAAACTTTTTCTAATTCCTTTAGTTGTTTCAGTCCTTTTGAGCCTTGGAGTTGCACCAGCCCACGCTGGACTTTTTGACCTGTGGGGCGACATCAAATGTGCCGCAGATTTAGACTGTACCGTCCAGACCGCGTCAACCGCGGCTGGGAATTATGT
>JAUXIZ010000006.1 GCA_030620855.1 candidate division WWE3 bacterium | reverse complement strand
GATTTAGGATTAGAGTATCGGAGTCCTGATGGAGCAGGGGAAACTGTCCTCATATTCGACCCAAGTAACATAGGAGTTGAATTCAAGCATTTCGTTCTTTGCGACGTTAGTGAACGACAGCAGGTACTTGACGCTGTCAAAAACAGTGGTTACGTAGTCACGGGGACCGGAGACCAGTACGGAGAAAGATGGCGCATCTGGTTCCTCCTCACCGACTATTCTACCTTCGGCGAGGGTGTTTACACCAACAACACCTTTACCGAGTAGAGGTGCAGGCTTCTGTCCATCTCACCGATGGAGCAGAAGCCTTTTCTTTTATACCTCAGCGATACCTATCCGCCTGGGAGGACGGACAGATTTTGTTAAACGGACACCAAGTACAGTGGGGACCAGGAGTGGCGCCAAACTCTCTTTTGGATATCTTCTTAATCCTATCTTCTATGTCCTTCTTCCTCTTGGAAATCTCTTCTTCCTTAAGATCTACCAGCACTTTTTTCCCACCGTCAAGATAGAAAAACCCAATAGTTTTGGGATCAACACCCAGCGCTTCGCGCGCTGCAATGGAATAAATAAGAAGCTGATCATCCTTTTTGGCCTTCTTCTCCAAGTCCTTAATGTCTTTGGTAGAGAGGTCGCTGGTTTTATAGTCAATAATCTCAAAGTCCCCGTCCTTATCTTTTCCGATCCTGTCAATCCGACCGGTTAGCGTCTTACCACCAAGCTTAATTTCAAAACCCTTTTCCACCATAAAAGCCGGAAAAAGCCGGTCTTTGTAACTTCGATAGAAGTTTTGCAGCATCCTTTCCCCGCGGCGTCTGTAAGCCGATTTTTCCTTTTTGTCCCTGTATCCTTCTTCCAAGAAATGGGTATTATACATCTTCAAAAGGTCACTTAACTTGAGCTTTTCGCCCCTTATTATTCTTGCCTCGAACTCCCTCAAGGCCTCATGTACGGAAATACCGAAGGAAAGAGGCGGAGTTGGCGGGGCCGGGATTTTTAGGATGTACTTGTAGCGGTACTTCCAAGGGCAGGTTTTATAGTCGTTAAGCTGTGAGTAAGAAAGTTTTTTGGGGATCCGTGCGTAAATTTTTTCTTCCAGTTTTTTGTCAGCAGAAAGGGCATTACCCTCCGGCATTAAAATCGACACACCATCGGGTTCTTGAGGAACTTCGATCCCAAGCTCCCGAATAAAAGGGGAAGGACGCTTTTCTCGTACACCACCGTAATTTTGGGCAAAAGACAAAAACACCTTTTCCGACGACCGAGTAATCCCAACGTAAAACAACCGTCTTTCCTCCTGCATATGCCCAATGCGGGCTACACTTTTATCATCTTTGGCTGAGGAGTTTAAAACCTTAAATTCCTTGACGAAGTGTTCCGGCAGCTCAACTGCGGCCGAGCGTCTTCTGGTTGGGAACCTATCAGAAGTCAAGGAAACCATAAATACAACGGGAAACTCCAGACCTTTTGCCGAGTGTACAGTCATAAGATTTATCGTATCTACATCCTCAATAACCGCTTGCGCTGGAGACTCTCCGGCCTCAACCAGCATGTCCAACCAATCAACAAGATTGGAAATATTTGGCTCTTTAACCTCTGCCTCAAACTGATGAATTCTTTGGAAAAGAAGCGATATATTCTCCACCCGTAGCTGGTTTTCCACGGTAGGGGTTTTTGTAAACTCCCCCACATAACCGCTTTTTTGCACAAAATCGAAAAGAAGGTGAGACGGCGAAACTTTGAAGGAATCGCGCGTTAGATCGTTGATTAGTCTTAAAACCGGTATTTTTTCTTCTTCTAAGATTTCGGCAAAGGAAGTATTATATTTTTTGGCGTTATTTAAGAGCTGTAGAACTTTCTTGGGACCTATTTTGAAACTTGGAATATTCAAAACTTTAAACCAAGAAATTACATCTTCGGGATCCTTAATTACTCGAAGCACAGCCAAAAGAGCCGCTACCTCTTCTTGCTCAAAAAGCCCGCGATTGCCGACCACTTGATAAGGCAAACCATGACGCCTTAAAGCGGCAACAAAAGGGTCCAAATGTGCATTGGCGCGGGCCAAAATAGCAAAATCTTTGAAGTCTTTCCCCTCGCGATTCATAATCTCCACAATCTTCTTTAAAACTACCTCCGCTTCCGCTTCTGCTGATCTCGTGTATAGCAATTGTGGAGAGGGTCCGGTTCCTAGTGTTTTGAGCTTTTTGGAAATATTTCTCAGCCTTGCCTCGAGACGGTCTGGGTTATTATTTCTAATTAACTTATACGAGTCTTGCGCTATTGCATCAGTAAGGCGATATGAAGTGTTGAGAACTTTAATCTTCGCATCTTTATACTCTTTTTTAAACTCTAAGATATTGGAAACGCTTGCTCCGCGCCATTTGTAGATCGCTTGATCGTCGTCACCCACAACAACGAGATTAGGAGGGTTCTTTTTTGGCGCCAAGAGCTTGAGTAGAGAAAACTGAACAAAATTTGTGTCCTGAAATTCGTCTACAAAAATATAGCTAAATTGCTGCCTATATTCTTTCAAAATGCTTGGCCTTTGGCGTAAAAGCTGTATCGCCCAAGAAATTAAATCCCCAAAATCGAGGTAAGAATTTTTAATCAAGAGCTTTTGGTAGGCTGCGTAAACTTTGCCAAGCTCAATTTGCCGCCTGGCTTCCGCTTTTTCTTCCTTACCCTTGGCTTTATTCAATAATCCCTTTACCCACTTTTGGTAATCATCTGGCGTCACCTCTTCATCCTTTGCCCGGGAGAAAAACTCCAAGAGCGCCCGCAAAAAACGGGAAGGATTACCAAGCGGTCGGTAGTAATTCAACGGTAAATCAAAAAGGTTTTCCCTAAGAAGAAGCCAGGCTTCGGGGTCCGAAATTATCTTGTAAGCAGGATCTAAACCAACCTCCAAACCTCTTTCGCGAAGTATTCGATCACAAAAGCTGTGGAAGGTAGAAACCCAAGGGGGTTCGTATCCCAAGGGCATTGCCTCATCCAACCTCCCTAGCATCTCTTCTGCCGCCTTATCGGTAAAAGTAAGGGCAAGAATTTGGGAAGGGTCGGTACCTTTTTCCAAAAGCTTCTTTATTTCGCTGGTGATAAAGGTTGTCTTTCCCGTCCCCGGACCCGCAACGACAAGTGTAACCATCAAAAAAACTATAACAAGAGTTGCGTATTAAGCCCTGCAGTATTGTAATGCCGGAAGACACTCCCCCGCAAGATGCCGTGTTTGTCAAAGATGGCGTGGCCTGCGGATACACCTATTACTACTGTGGAAATGAAAGTTTGGGAAGACTCCGAATAAAAACAAAAGCTGAGGAAAGCATTCCTCAGCTTATTTTTTCCCTGTTTTTCTCCACCAGCGAAAGGAACTCCTGCCAATGGGGATGGTTGGTCATCTCAACCAACACCTTAAGCGCTCGATACTTGTAGTCGCGCGAGTAGTACTCCACAAGCTTTGCATAATCGAGCTGAATATTCTCATCGCTCAAAACCGAAGCACTGGGCTCTATCCCTTGCACACGCCACTCATGAAGGTGATACAACTCCTCGATAAGACGGGAAGCAACATCTTCCTCCAGGGTCAGCGTTGTGCGCAAAAGACCTAAATTGA
Source organism: candidate division WWE3 bacterium (assembly GCA_030620855.1). Lineage (GTDB taxonomy): Bacteria > Patescibacteriota > WWE3 > 9FT-COMBO-53-11 > 9FT-COMBO-53-11 > JAUXIZ01. Next base: position 14,538 of record JAUXIZ010000006.1, on the reverse strand, counting down.
AATAAACTCCGTGCTCAGAGCAGGAGGCGATCACCGGGTTTTGCGGGTTGTGATCCAGAATTACCCAAAACTCAGGCGATCCCTCACCGTACCTTTGGCAAATCTTCTGCCAAAACTTGTTGACAAGTTTAAAGAAAACAACCGCCTGCTCGCAGGGGATTTTGGTCGAGTGCATAAACTCGATGTTAGAAGACAAAAATCTCCCGTGAAAACACGAGTTAACCATGGGTATCCCTCCTTCTGGATTTAGTGCTCCTATCCTAGCACGGGAAATCTAGAGAAACTAATCAACTTTTAAAACGGGAACTTGACGGGTTTCTTCCTCAAAGCGGGCAAACTTTACCAAAACAAGGGCTCGATAAAAAACGCCGAAAAGACCAACCGAAAGGATGCTAAACACGGGGGAAAGAAAGAGCATGGAAAGAGCCGCACCGACGGCGGCAAAAAGCGGAAGAAACGGAAGGTACGGACCCAAGAAATCTTCTACAAATCCCTCAAGATCCGCGGTAAGCTGTTGAGCGAGAGGTTCTTTTAATCCTTCCGTCAAATCTTTAGCTGAGGTGATATCCTCCGCGTCGATAATAATTCCAAACTGCTGTTCCAGAACCTCCAGAAGACCGCTCGTTTTAAGCTCCTCCAAAAACTGCTCTTGACCAAACTGCTCCGTACCAAGATCGGACCCCACCTGCCCGATCACTCGTTCGATGATCATGTCAAGCGCGGGGTCAAGCACGCCCTCGGGAACTTCAAATCTTGAATCCGGAGCAACTTGGGAAGAAAAATAGACCAAAACACCAACCGCGATCGCAAAGAACAGGAAAAACCTGTTGTACACTCTGGAAAACATCCACGCGGCAAAAACGCTATACACCTTCGTCATGCGCCGGGCCTCAAAGTTAAATACCAAAAGAGCGACAAGGTAAACAAACGGCAATAAAAACGCGAAATGAAGCGGTATCGAAACCGCCTGAGGTGCGATAAAAAACGGCAGTCCAAACCCCAAAACCCCAAGCGCGTAACCTCCTGCTCGCCAAATCCTACTTGCCGTCACGGAAAGCACAGTCAAAAACGAGACGGTAAAAAGAAACGACAAAACCAAGGGGATGAACCTCATCCAGTAGGAAAAGTCCAGTGAAAAACCGGCCGCAAACACCCGCTCCAGAAAGGATCCAAGAGCAAAGCTCCCCAAGCCAACTAAAACCGCAAGGGTCAAAGCTTTAGGGTTAAAACTATGATTTGATTCTTTTACTCCTTTTAGAAGCTCCATTTCTTAATTTCTTGGGTTTGGAGTCCAAATCCTTCAACTGCTCTAGTTTAGCCAAAAGAGCAGCAAAAACTCCAAGTAGCCTATCCATATTGTTTTTGGCATCGGCAAGTTGGGCAGCGGACCGGCTCAAAAGAGTATCAAACTCGCCGGCGTCCTTGGAAACGGAATGCAGGGTTTTTAATATCTCATCCGCCTGCTCGGCAAAATGCTCGCGCTGGAGACCCAAAAGAATGGATTGAATAGTTACCAAAAAAGTTTGGGGCGAGGTAAAAAACACGCTTTTTTCCAGAGTGTAGCGCATCAGCTCCGAATCGGAAACTACCTCCTGGAAAATAGGCTCGTAGGGTATATACATAAGAACGAAAGGAACCGTCCCTTCCTCCGGCAGGATGTATTGGGCGGTCTCATCCATCTTTTGCTTGACGTTCCTAACAAAAGCTTTCCAAAGTCTGGATCTTTCCCCCTCATCCTCGGCCTGAGAGAATTTCTGGAAATCTTCAACCGGAAACTTTGAATCTACAGGGATAAAACCTTGGCGGGTTTTAATCACGGCATCCGCCCTTTTGCCGTTTTTAAATGTAAATTGGCTCTCGTAACCGCTGGAGGGGAAAACTTGATGCAGGAGATCTTCTAGGATCATCTCCCCAACGTTGCCTCTGATTTTTTGCGACTTTAGAGAGGCCTGAAACTCCTGCAAACTGGTTGTTACCTCTTTTACACCGCCAATATCGCGGGTTACCGCGTGCAGTCTTTCGTCCAAGGACCGCAGATTGGCCCCAAGCTCCCCTTTATGTTGTTCCAGCCTCTGCAATATCTCCTCGCCTTTAAGAAGAGAAGAAAGCTGACCAACCTTTTGTAAAAGGTAAATAACAACGCCAATAACAACTAAAAGAACAATAAGAGTCAGGAGAGAAAGAATATCCATTCTAAGAAAAGTCTACCAGACAAGAAGAACGTACACACCAAAAATTACACCGCCCAAAAGGAGCCCCACAATGAGGGCAAACATTATCTTAGTCAGCCCATCATGGGGATGCGTGGAAAAAGGCAGCATTAGACGATCAATATGGAACGGAAGCCGATCGTGAGGGTTGGTAGTTTCTTCTTGATTTTCCATCTAAAGCAAATATAGCAAAACTGCTTTAGTGACTGTTTGTCTCAAACTTCGTTAATCTTAAGTTATGGCCCGCAAAGTTTTATCAAAAAGAGGCCCCAAGCGCGATGCTACTCCAAAGGTCGTACACCTTATCGGAATTTTGGCTTATACCGCATGGGGTGGGTGGGCATACATACTCATAAACCTTTCCCCTGATGCCATTGGCAACAAGATGCTTTTTCTCCTTGCCGCTTTTGGAGCGCTCTTTCTGACTTTCCTCTACCTCTTTTACCAAGCGGGAAAGGCTGCAACCGGCAAATCTCCCTCAATAGTCTTCTACCCCGCCTCCCGCCGGGCATTTTTTGTGGGAATTTTCGTTTTTCTTCTTGGGGCTATGAAACTTTTAAAAATATTTAACATCCTAAACGCTGGGCTTTTGGGGCTGGTGATGCTTCTTTTGGAAGTACAGCTATCCAGAAAACAGTAGGAAGCGTATGATAGGATTTCTCTGGAATGGAAAACTCTAAATTCTACATAACGACAGCAATACCTTACGTCAATGCGGCCCCTCACATCGGGTTTGCTCTTGAAGTTGTCCAAGCGGACGTTCTTGCCCGCTATCACCGGCTCATTGGGGACGACACTTACTTTTTAACCGGTACTGACGAGAATGCTCTTAAAAATGTCCAAGCCGCTGAAGAAGCAGGAGAAGAAGTCGAAACATTCGTTGATAGGAACTCCAAACGGTTCAAAGATTTAAAAGGTGCTCTCAACCTCTCCTTCGATGATTTTATCCGCACCACCGAAGATCGCCACATCGAAGGCGCACAAAAGTTTTGGAAAGCCTGCAATCCCAATGACATCTACAAGAAAAAATACAGGGGGCTTTATTGCGTTGGGTGCGAAGAATTTAAAAAGGGCAAGGATTTGGTAGATGGTAAATGCCCCGAACACAACACCCCTTGTGAAGAGGTTGAAGAAGAAAACTACTTCTTCCGCCTCTCCAAGTACCAAGATCAACTTGAAGACCTAATTGAAAAAGATGAGCTCAAGATTATCCCAAAGACAAGGAAAAATGAGGTTCTTTCCTTCATCAATCAAGGTCTAGAGGATTTTTCCATCTCGCGCTCGGTTGAACGCGCACATGGGTGGGGTATCCCAGTCCCAGGTGATGACACTCAAATAATGTATGTGTGGTTTGACGCTTTAACAAATTACCTAACTGGGCTTGGGTATGCAAAAAATGCGGAGCCTTTCAAGAAGTTCTGGTTGGAAAATCCCAATCGCATCCATGTGATCGGTAAGGGTATTATTCGCTTCCACGCAGTTTACTGGCCAGCAATGCTCTTATCCGCCGAACTTCCTTTACCGAAAAAAATCTTTGTACACGGATATTTAACAGTTGATGGGCAAAAGATTAGTAAATCGCAAGGACAGGCTCTACGGCGGAAAGGGTTAGGGAACGTGGTGGATCCGTTTGAGTTCGTCAAAAAATATGGTTCCGATCCCCTACGCTACTATCTTCTTTCTAAATTCTCACCTTACGAAGATGGAGATTTATCTGAAGAGCGGTTTAAGAAAACGTACAACGCTGATCTAGCTAACGGGTTGGGCAATCTCGTCTCAAGGATCGCAAAACTTGTAGAAGGCTTTGATGGAGATAGGCTTTGGAAACTTTATGAAGAAAGCAAGCAAAAAGGTGAAAAGGGTACAACAACCCTACTGGAAGAAACAGGAAATCTGTGGATTGAAAAACTAAATTTCTCTGCTGCCCTATCTAGCATTTGGTTAGACATGAAAACATTGGATCGTTGGATAGAACGGGAAAGGCCGTGGGAATTGAAAGGGGACAATAAATTTAGAAAACTAGGTAAACTACTAACATCAAGTACAGCCTTCAATGGTCTCTTTAGGATTGTAGAAGCATTAGAACCTTTTCTTCCCGAAACCTCGGAAAAAATAAAAAAGCAGTTTAGCGGTAAAATTGCCCCCGCCCAACCGCTGTTTCCCCGCCTAGGGTAAAATACCAACAGGGCATGATCAAAAATTTGGTCGAAAAACATGATGATAAGTTCCAGCGGCTTTTTGAAATAGTGCCGGGGTTTTTGACTTGGTCGGTACTTCTGTCCCCTCTTTGGCTTGGAAAAATTGCTCCTTACGCAGTTGCCTTCTTCCTCACCTTCCTTGCTATCTTCTGGGTTTACCGCGCGTTCCTTCACTTGATAGGGGTCATTATTGGGTACAGGCGCTATAAAAAGGAGATGGAGGTTGATTGGTTTAGAAAGGTGCAGGGCCTTTGGGGGTTTGAACACCTTAAGCACTTGATCATAATCCCCTGCGTTAACGAGTCATATGAGGTTTTAGAAAGCTCATTTGCCTCCATCGCCAACCAAAAATATCCCCCGGAAAATATTTTTATCGCCTTTTCGATCGAGGAAAAAAACTCCAAACGCGTTTTGGCAAACGTGGAAAAAATTAAGCGTAAGTTCGGGGACCGGTTGGGAACCGTGTGGACTTTTGTCCACCCGCAAGGAATTCCCGGCGAGGCGGTGGGGGCGGCTGCAAACCGAACTTGGGCGGGGCGGCGCGCGTTGGAAAAAATGCGTGAATTGGACCTTAAAACGGAAGATTTCTTAATGACAACGTTTGACGCTGACATGCGCATGCACCCCCAGTTTCTGCCGCGGCTCTCATATGCATTTTTGACCGAGCCGGACCGGATGAACCGCTTCTACCCAACGGCGGTCTACCTTTTCGACAACAACCTTTGGGAAGTTCCGCCCATGATGCGCATTCAAGCAAACTCCATCACACTTGCGGTTTTATCTTCCTGGGTAATTGAGCCGCATATAAAGGACACTTGGTCTTGCTACTCGGTACCCCTAACGACGCTTATCGAAACAGGATTCTGGGACACGTCTCTTGGAGTAGACGATACGCCTTTTTATTGGAACACCCTCATCAGAAAGAAGGGCAACTTTGAAGGAAACCACTTCTACGTACCGGTTTATGCCGACGCCGTACAGGACAAAGGTGTTATAAAAACTCACGTTTCCCAATACAAACAGCTTCTCCGCTGGGGCTGGGGGGTGATCACCTTCCCCATCGCCATGAAGGGTTTTTTGACCACCAAAATGCCTCTCTCCCTAAAACTCTCCAAGCTTTACCACATCCTTGAGCAATATACTATCTGGCGCACGGTCACATTTTTGATTACGTTTGGGTTTTTGCTGCTTTTCTTGGTAAATCCCGACGTTCGGCTAACGTCGGTGGGGCACCAGCTTCCGCAAATAACAGGCATTATCCTTACAACTGCTTTTATTTTCTTGTTCCCCTTAACTATATTCCGGGCAAGAATTTCCAAAACAATGCCTAAAGAGTGGCCGTGGTGGAAAAAGTTTTGGGGTTGGCTTGAAGGACCGCTGGTCATAATTAATCTCTTAACTTATACCTTTATTCCCTACGTAGACGCCGAAACAAGGCTTATGGTCGGCAAAAGATTAGAATTCTGGCCAACGCCTAAGGTCCGCTCGACCAAATCGCGAAATGAAGCTTAAAGCAATAAGCCTCTTAAAAAAAGGGGATCAATCCCAACGTGCTCCGCTAGTTTTTGGCGGTTTTTTGGCAGCTCTTGCCGTAACCATGATTTCTCTGGTGGCGCTTCTTTTGTCATTTAATGCCCTTCCTTCTTCTGTACCGCTTCTTTTTACGACCGGAAGCGCTCTAACCGGTAAAGCTTTTCTTTTTGCCGTCCCCGCACTTTCTTTGTTTTTTGTTCTCGGGAATGCTTTTGTGTCCTTAGCCTTCATTAAAAAGGGAGAGAAGGCCGCCTCCTTGTTCCCCGCCTTTTTGGCTTTATTTGTGAGTTTAATACTTGCTGTTTCCCTGATTAGAATTATCTGGATTTTCCCAATCCCTCCTCTTCCTTTTGAGAACGAGATATACCCGCTGCTTTTGCCTCTTGGAACGTCGGCAATTTTGAGCCTTATCCTATCAACGGTCATCGCGAAACTCGCCCAAAGGTTCAAGATATTTGACAAACCTCACGGCCCATACCCTCAAGTTCGCCCAATTCCCCGGTTTGGGGCGCTGCCGATATTTTTGACCTTTTCAACAGTGACGCTTCTTTTTGCCCCGGTGGAAAAGCACCTGATCGCGCTCCTCGCCGGTGCGGCCATCATCACCATTATCCAAACCATCGACGATATAAGACCTCTTCCGCCCGCAGTTCAAGGAGCCGGCCACATCCTGGCGGCTTTAGCGATCGTTGCCGGCGGCGTGGGGATAGATTTTATAAGGAACCCGCTTGCAGGCTGGATAGGAGAAACGTACATCCGTTTGGACACCTGGGAGATACCTATTTCCCTTTTTGGGGTGATTTATCACTTTACGGTTCTTGCCGATCTATTTACACTCGTTTGGATCTTTACCCTGGTTAACGTTGTGGATTGGATAGACGGGCTGGACGGATTAGCGGCGGGGATTGGAGCCGTCGCGGGTGTGGCCATAGTTGCTGTTTCGATTATATTTAATACCCCCATTACCGCGCTTTTGGGAATAATACTTGCCGGAGCGCTCCTTGGATTTTTGCCGTCCAACTTTTACCCTGCCAAAATTTACCTTGGAGGAGGAGCGTTTCTTTTGGGGTATCTTCTGGCCGTTTTATCAATATTCTCCGGAGCCAAAACCGGAACGGCAATGCTGGTTTTGGCAATCCCAATAATCGATGCCTTCCATGTTATCTACCGACGTCTCAGGAAAGGCAGATCTCCGTTCGCTGGAGATAAAACTCACCTTCACCACCGGCTTATGGAGGCTGGTTTGAAACATCCGCAGATCGTACTCTTAGAGTGGGGAATAGTTGCGGCAATCGCTGTTCCGGCGGTTGTCCTTAAGGGATTTTCCAAATTTGCGGCAGTAGCACTAGTATTTGTTGGTGCGCTACTAGTAAACAAAGTGTTATTAACACGCCTTGGATCAAAAGCCCAAAAGCGCGCGGAGCTTTAGAACTCTGCTGCATTCTGCTTTGCAGCTTTACTACCCACATCACCGGTCCCCAGCGCTTGCCAAAAAAGGCCAAAGGGATATAGTATGCGTCGGCCAAAATGGCCGCCAACGCACAAGCGGAAATGATCACTGCAACCCCCACATCGGGCAAAGACCAGTAGACAAAGAAAAGAGTTAAAGATAGGGCAAGTAGGAAGTCCACCAAGACAAATCTAAAAGCCGGGCGCGAGATCCTAGAAAATCTTTTGCTGGAAAGGCCCATCCCAATATCATCCCAGTGTGGAACGGCGTCCAGAACAAAATGGGACAAAAATGCCAGCGGTATGGCAATTTTAGGGTCCGGAATAGCACTTCCTATGGCAATGCCAACCGCAGCGTGAGGTGTCAACAACATATAAACCATTATAATCTAAGATGATGAGGATAATAAAAGCCTTAGTAATTTCGGCAAGACCACAGCAGTGGCTAAAAAATTTAAGCATCTTCGCCGCAGCGTTTTTCTGGGGAGATCTTTTTAATGTGGGAACTCTTCCACGCCTTATTGAAGCCTTTTTTGTCTTTTGCTTCCTATCCTCAACCGCATATCTAATAAACGATCTGAAAGACCGTGAAAGGGACAAAAAGCACCCGGTCAAAAAACGCAGGCCAATCGCCTCAGGAGAGTTGTCCGTTAGGGCAGCGATCGTTGCCGCAGTGGTACTGGGAACCGGAACTTTAACCTATGTGTTTTTAAACTTTAACTCCTACTTTTTTGGCATCGCCCTGGCATTTATAGCTCTGCAACTAAGCTACAGCTTCCTAATAAGAAATGTGATAATCCTTGACGCCTTGTGGGTCGCAGCTGCTTTTGTCCTGCGGGTTTACGCTGGAGCCTTTGTCCTACCAACTCCAATTTCCTCGTGGGTTATCATGTCGGTTATTGGCTTGGCGCTTCTTTTGGCTTTTGGTAAAAGGCGGTCGGAACGGACCCTCCTTTCTTCCCTGAGGAAGCGCCTTGCAACCCGGGAGACTCTTCGGCATTACCCGGATGCGCTTTTGGACTCGGCGATTTCCATGTCGGCTTCCTATACCGCCTTGGCCTACTCGATCTTTGCTTTTCAAAACTCCCCGGGCAGCACTTCTTTGTCCGACATCCTGCCGGCGACACTTTCTTCGCCAAAGCTTATTCTTTTAACGGTGCCTTTGGTTATATACGGGGTCGTCCGGTATTTTTACGTAATTTACGAAAAGAAGGAGGGTGAATCGCCGGAGCAGGTTTTAATCACAGACTTTCCCCTGCTTGGTACTGTTGCACTTTGGCTAATTTCCCTATTTTTAATCATCTACGTCATCGGGGGCTAAAATAGTTCCTTAAAGTTTTTTAGCGTAGTCTGAGTGGACCCAGCCGTTTTGGCCGTTAAAATTGATCTTAAACCACTCTCCGCTTTTTCCAAGGTAGGTGTATTTGTCTCCCGGGGTTGCTTTGCCTATTTCATCGTAACTTACCCCCGGACCTGATCGAACCCGCAAGAATCCTAGGCCGGTTTCCAAAATCTGGACTTTGGGAGAAGCCGGGTAAAGCTTTGAGGACATCGAGTTAAGGGTCTTGCTCGCTGAGGAAGTCAAAGAGCCGTTAATCCCTAGATAGCCTAAGGTATATTTCTCACTCGTCTTAGACAGTGAGTCTAAAGAAACTTCCGAGCCGGAAGAGTCGTAGAGCTTTCCCTCGGAAGTTAGGAAAAAGCCGTACTCCGTTTCGTCCTCATCGCGACCGGACCAAAAAACGGCCCCGCGAACCCAGGAGATGGGATCTGCAGAAAGAAGCGGCTGCTCGCTTGACAGATCCAATACGGTTAGATTATTGCTGGGGGAGGAAAGTTCTTCAGCAGTTTCCGGAAAAGGGTTTAATGACAAATTGGCGGAAACGTTCAAACGGAAGCCCTCTTTTATAGAGATTTTTAGCTTTCTGGAGAAATAGCCGTCTTTTTTAATTTCCAAATCATATTCCCCAACATCCACCGGTTTGGAAAGAGGCGACTCTCCCAAAAGTTCTTCATTTAAGAAAACATCGGCTGCCGGATTAGAGATAACAAGAAGTTCCGTTCCGGTGGAGGATTCGGAAAACCAAACTACATGTCCTGCAGAAAATGGCTCCGAGGGACCAAGTACCCAATCAACAACGGTAAGCGCACCGGATGTGAGTCTAACTTTTTGGTTAAAGTCCCCAAATCTTACAACCGGATCCCCAGCACTAAGCTGGTCAGAAAAGTAAGGGGTAGTCCCAACTTCCTGCTCATCGATATAAACCGTTTGAGAATCTGGATCGGAGGTTATGGAAAGGGCGGCTTCTTGCGAAATTGCCCCGCTAAGATAAACCGCGGCAACTAGACCCGCCAAAATTAAAAAGACAAAAAACCAACGTGCTTTACCCAACACACACCTAGTGTAACAGAAGAAATACGTCAAAACCCACCCAAAAAAAGACCCGCCCATGATCCCAGGGACCACAAACGGGTTATTCTCAACCTCTCTCCTAACGCTCGTAAGTGAGCCTCTTGCAAAGCCGGCCCTTGATCCAAGCAATAACGGCAATCTGATCCTCCAAGGACCAAAAGACGTTCCAAATCCCGCCAACCCCTTTCAGGATTAAGTACGCGATCAAGTACGCCGAGAAAAAGGTAAAAAACACAAGAAAAATCACTGCCAAGCCAACAGCTCCCGCCCAAATAGGATGGTCGGACAGGAATGGGTACAACTGCTCCAATTCCGGCGCCATGGAGCTTGCAATCCTAACCGCGACCTCCCCCAGCGCAATCACGGCGAGAAACACCCCCGCCAATATAACCAGAATGATTGCCCCGAATGCCACAATCGCAAGCGGTTTGCCAATTTTCGGAACTCTCTCCTGAAGCCACGCCAGAGCTAGAGTTGCCCCCATGATAATGGAAGCAAAGCCAGCCATGATTAAAATGGTGCTGCCTAAATTCAGGAACGACTGAGACGCTCCGTTAAGTTCGACGCTAACGGCAAACAGCTTTACTAGCCCGCTGATGACGAAAGCAACGAAGCCGGAAACAAGAAGAATAACCAGCGTGGGCTGGAAAAGAGCCCCCCTAAGCTGACAAGTATCACGAAAGCTTCTGGCTTTAGCGTCTCCGTACCACCGAGCCAGGAACCGGTAAAGCCAACTGCGGTGAGACAAAGTCCCGCCCCTCACAAGAGTTGTTAAAGTAGACAAGCGTCTCTCCTCCTTCTCCTCTCCCGCCGCACTGTGCGGCCGGGGATCGTATCATCTCAAAGGGTAATATAGAATCGTAAAATTATCAAGTTAAAGGACGGCTCGCCCCGCAAACCTATTATTTTGCTAACGCAAAAATAAAAGACCGCTGAGAAAAACTCAACGGTCCAATATCTACAAACCTAACTCAATAAAAAATCCTAAACCGGCCCATTGGGCAAAAACCTTTCCCATAATCCCAAGGACCATCAGAATCCCCACAACTGTGAGAAGTACCCCCGTCGCAACCTCGATGATGCGTATCGTCTTACCAAAGCGCCGCATCATACCGCTGGCCCAACCAATGCCCAAGGCGGTTGCAAGGAACGGAACTGCCATACCGGCAGAATAGGCGGAAAGCAGCACTGCTCCTCTAGTTACTTCTCCCGCGCCTAATGCCATCATTAAGACTGCTCCAAGAACGGGTCCCACGCAAGGCGTCCAACCAGCCGAAAAGAAGACGCCCATTAAAAAGGAGGGTAGGTAACCAACCCTGCGATTGAGTTCCAGATGGAAGCGCTTATCCCAGTTGAGAACAGGAATACGTATAACTCCCATGATGTGGAGACCAAAGAGCAAAACTACTACGCCCCCAACCCTTTCCAACCATTCCTGAATATCGTAAAGCAAGGCGCCCAACGCGGAAACGGCTACTCCCAGCGCGACAAAGACTAGACTAAATCCAACCACAAAAGCCACGCCGTGGGTAAATGTTGCCCACCGGCTTGAAGGTTCCTTGCCTACCGACCGGCCACCTAAGTAGCCAACATAAATCGGGACAAGAGCCAAAACGCAAGGGGAAAGAAACGAGGCTAATCCGGCCAAAAAGGCCAAACCAAGCGTTATACTTTCTGGGCCAATCATCTTCTCCTCTCTTTTTTGATTTCTCCATCCAAAATAACACCAGTTTGGAAGTAAAACAACATTGCGGTGTTAAAATGAGAGCGACACGGTGCGGTGGCCGAGTGGTTAGGCAGGCGCCTGCAGAGCGTCTCACGGGGGTTCGACTCCCCCCCGCACCTCCACGAAATGCGGTAGAATTAGCAATGGCTTACTACGATTTTGATTTTCCATCAATCTTTAAACTCTTTGGACACGGCATGAATGATGATCTGCCGAGGGCAGTCTCAGCCGGACTCAACATTTACGAAACAAAAAATGAACTAGTAGTAGAAGCTCCCGTTCCGGGAGTTAAAAAAGACGAAGTGTCGGTGGAGGTTTCCGATGGGATTCTAAAAATTGACTCCGTCCACCAGGAGAAAGAAACAGAGAAAAAGGAGAAGACGGTCGTCTACTGCACTCAGCGCATAACCGAGTTCCATTACTCAACCACCCTTCCCAAAGAGGTTAAAGAGGGGGAAGCTAAGGCAAAGCTAGAGGATGGGGTTCTTAAGATTAGGATTCCTTTGAAAGCGGAAACAAAAGAAAAGCGCGCTACCGTCCCTGTTGAGGGAGAGTAACGCGCGGCTCACCACTTCACCCTGAAAATCCGGACAAAGAAGCCAAACACGAGAAGCATTAGGGTAGGACCCCAAAGTCCCACCGTAATAGGAAAAATACCCCCCGCGTGCCAAATCTGGTAACCAAGAGGGTAAGCTACCACGAGTGTAAGGAACGTGATGAGCAAAAACTGGAACTTTTCCCACCTAGGTACATGGAACATCTCAGACTCCCTTCTTTCTCGGTTACTATAAGTCTATCACTGAAACCCACTTTTTTCCAGCCGTGATAAGCTAAAGCCAAACATAGAGAGGAGAAGATTCGTGAGTTCTATTTCCCTTGGTCCAATTACTGTAATTGTACTTATAAATAGCCGATCAAGAAGGGCAAGCAATGAGCAATTGCTTTGTCCTATCTGCAAGGTTGAGCTTAAAAAGGATGTTGTAGTGGGAAGCATTATCTACAGTTGCAGCACCCACGGAGTTTGGCTTGATCATCAAACGCTTAGGTACATCTTCAAAGGGCGTTGACGGCCATCCCCGGTTTTGTCCAACCGGGGTTTCTTTATTGACGACGTAAAGCTCTACCAAGACTTCCAACCGTCTCTTTAACCCGAAGCGGGAGAAGATGTTTGTAAGAGTTAAACTTGACCAACTTCGCCTTGTCTCTTTTGTACTGAAGAATTGTCACCCCGGTGTTGGCAACATGGTCGTTTTTTATCAGATAATCTTTGTATCCCAATCCGTAAAGAAGGGCTTTAATAAATATTCCGTGGCAGACAACTGCAATATTTTCCCCTCCTGATCCCTTAACTATCTCGTTCAAACCCTGCTTTGCTCTTTCGATAAGATCGTTAACCGACTCCCCTCCACCAGGATAAAAATCAAAATCAGGGTGCCGGGTCTTGACGTACTCCTCCCACGCTTCTTTCGGAACTTCTATTTCTCTAAGCTTTGGCGAGACATTAATTCTGAGATTCAAAACGGCGGAAACAATTTTAGCCGTACCAAGAGCCCTCGGTAGGTCGCTTGAGTAAATAACTTTTATACCTTTCTTGGAGAGAAATCGAGCCATAGCCAAAGACTGCTCCCGCCCCAGCTCTGTTATTCCACCGTCCTTATCGTTATCATCAGCCGCCTCTTGGGCATGGCGGCAAAGGTAAATCTTCATAACCAACCCAAGTCTATCAGAGATAATAACCAAGGACGGCTCGTATTGAACTTTCGATGCAACGGTGGTATTTTATATATAACCTATAAATACGAAAGGAGAAGTAAGTGACGTCTGAACTGCAGAATCGTAGGCTGATGCTTTGTAACAATTGCGGACGGTATTACTGGGTTTTACCAACCGGAAACAGATACGAGTGGAGGGTGGCTCTAGCAACCAGGGAGACGGTCCGGCAGATTGTCCAAGCCGACCCGACTATAGAAGATGTCTTCAGAGCAGTTATGGAAGGTGTTCTAGAGACATCCTGGTACATAGCCGAATTCTTTCCAACCCAAATGCAGGCAAGCGTTGATCCGCTATGCCACACAGCAGAATGCGCGATAAGCGGCAAGCTTGTTGAAACAATTATAGTCATGCCGTAATTTGGCAAATAGCCGGATTCCTACCGAATCCGGTTTTCTTTTTTGGGTGGTTTTAACGTGTCTAAGTACTCCTCAACCAGCTTAATGTCTTTCTTATCCTTTTCCCGCCCCATTCGCGCCTTCCACGCCAACGTATCTTCGAGGGTAACAAAGCGGACCCCGTTGATTACCTCCGCACGTTTAATAAACTTTTCCGCTGAAAAATCTAGAACCGGTTTGGAAAGGATTTCAATATCACCAAACACAATACGTTTGTGCGTGCCCATGTCTTCAACGGGAAATTTCTTGGAAGTCTCTTTCCAAAGGTTAGTGGTAACGATGATGTCTAGATCTCTGACTTTTCTCAATCCTCTAATTGCCAAAGGACCGCTGCCAAAAATTGCGAACTTATCCTTAGGAAGGTTTAACTTCTTAAGTTCTCTCAAAAGATCTTTCATTCCAAAATTAAGGTTAGCAAGTTATAAAGGAGAGACCCAACTCTGCAGGGCAAAACCGGGCTTACCCGCAAGGTAGATTTTTAGTTACCATAGTCTTGGTCGCCAACCATGATTAGCTTTTCCGAAATTTCGGAACAATTTACAAACTGGGGCGCCCAGCTAACACACAGCTGGGGATATGGCGGGGCTTTTATAGTAAGCCTAATCGGCAACGCTTCCATTATCTTCCCGATACCCTCATACCTTGCAGTTTTTGCTTTGGGACCAGCGTTGAACCCTTGGATTCTGGGGTTGGTTGCCGCCGCAGGGGCGACCCTAGGAGAGCTGACCGGATACCTTTTAGGGCTCGGTGGCAGTAAAGCTTTGGGCAAAAGGCATATAAAAATGGTGGAAAAAGCCCAGCGCTGGAGCAAGAGGCGGGGAATGTTTCTCTTAATAGTTCT
>JAUXIZ010000043.1 GCA_030620855.1 candidate division WWE3 bacterium | reverse complement strand
CCTTTCCAGGTCGCCTTCCAGCTCAAGAAACTGTAAGCTACCGCTTCCCCAACCACCCGCAAGAGATACTTGTCGGTAAGGTCTCGTTGCAGGCGATTTTGGGGTAACTCTCTGGAGAGCATCTCAAGAAGTGCATTTGCGACCTTGAGATAGGCTTCGCTTCGCTCAAAGTCGATTGGATTGACCTTTTGTGGCATGGTGGAAGAACCTACCTCCTCTTCCCTCACTTTGAAAGTCAAGTAGCCGCGCGAGGCGTAATCCCAGATATCTCGATCCAAACCAAGCACGATCGTGTTGATCCGGCGGACGGTATCAAAGATCTCGCACAGATCTTCATAAGGAGGCACTTGCGTGGTCCAAGATTTCCATTCTAAACCCAGTTCCTCGACAAATCGCCTGGAAAATCCTTCCCAGTCGACCTGGGGGTAGGTAATCCTGTGGGATCGCAAATCTCCTACTGCCCCTCCGAGCTTACCCGGAACCCTGAGGCCTGCGAGTTTCTGGACTTCCGATTCAAGACGGTTTGCAAAGACCAAGAACTGTCTACCTAAAGTGGTGGGTACGGCCGGTTGGCCATGGGTTCGACCTAGCATTGGGTATATTAAGTACCCGTTACCTCGACTTTCCAGACGATGAACCAAAGACCACAGTTTCGGTATTACTATATTGAAGGCTCGTTTAAAAAGCATCCCCCAGGCGAGGTTGTCGGTGTCTGCGGAAGTAAGCCCGAAGTGGACGAACTCCACTAGATCCTCACTGGGCGTTCCTTGCATCTTGCGACGCAGAAAATACTCCACCGCTTTGGTGTCGTGGTTTATGGAAAGCTCAATCTGCTTAAGTTGCCCGAGCTCTTCCGGGAGGCTCCTGACGGCTTTTCCAAGAGTTGTATAGTCGAGGTCGTTTATGGGTCGAATAACCCCCTCGTTGGAAAGGGCAACCAGGTAGGCAACCTCTACTTCCAGACGGGCTATACTCAAAGATTCTTCGGAGAAATAACGGGAAAGTTCGGAAATTTCATCCAGGTAGCGATAATCGAGTGGCGAAATAAAGTGTCTCATCTCTCCTCCTCTTTTTAGTTTTCCGGTCACCATGATAGCACGATCCTAAAGCTGTTAACATGGTTTATATGGAAAAGTTTAATGTGATTGTTATCGGAGGAGGATCAGGGTTAAACGTTGCCGCTTTTGCCGCGAAAAGGGGCTTAAAAGTTGCCGTAATTGAGCCGGGTCCCATGGGCGGTACTTGCTTAAATCGAGGCTGCATCCCCTCCAAAATGATTATTGAATCGGCCGAGGTTGCCCAAACCATAAGGCGCTCCCCTGCTTTTGGAGTAGAGTCGGAAATTAAGTCTGTGGACTTTAAATCCATAATGGAGCGCACCATGAATTTTATCGACGAGGAAGCGCAGCAAATTGAAGAAGCTATTAAGGACAGCTCCCAATACACTTTATATAAACACTTTGCCCACTTTACCGGTCCTAAAACCATTTTGGTTGGCAAAGAGGAGATAGAGGGTGAAAAGATAATAATTGCCGCAGGGACAAAGCCGTTTGTTCCCCCGATTAAAGGTTTAGACAAAGTTAAATACTACACTTCCGACACTGTTTTCGATCTGGAAGAACAACCTAAACACGTAATTTTCATTGGCGGCGGATATATAGCTTGTGAACTCGCCCACTTTTTCGGGAGCTTGGGTTCTAAAGTCACTATCATAAACAGGGGTGAAGCTTTACTATCTCGTGAAGATGGAGATGTTTCCAAAGTGTTTACTAAATCGTTTAGCACTCAGTATCATGTCCTTTTGAACGCCGATGTTAAGGAATTTTCAACAGTGGAAGATGAGGTAAGAGTTTTGGTTGTTTTGGAAGGGAAGGAAGAAACTGTCGAAGGAGATCTTTTGGTTATAGCAACCGGTAGGTCTCCTAACACAGATAGCTTGGAGTGCAAAAAAGCAGGTTATGAATTAAACGAAAAAGGTTACCTCAAAGTTAATGAGTACATGGAAACTTCTGTACCCGGGGTCTGGTCGCTGGGAGACATCGCCGGCAAAGCTCCTTTCAAGCACGGTGCAAACTACGAGGCCAAACTGGTTATGGCCAATGCTTTTTTGGGTGAAAAACAGGCGGCTGATTACACGGTTATGCCGCATGCCGTTTTTTCCTCTCCGCAAATTGCCGGGGTTGGTTTAACTGAAGAAGCGGCAAAAGAGAACGGCTTGGACTATACGACCGCTAAATACCCCTATATTAAAACTGGAATGGGTAAAGCGCTTCATGACAAGGAGGGGTTTGTAAAAGTCGTTGCGGATAAAAAGACTAAAAAGATAGTCGGGGTGCACATTTTAGGTACCGAGGCGTCGATTCTAGTACACGAAGCTATTGTTGCTCTGCAGGCCGCCGGGGGCGACCCGAAAGCCATTACGGATTCCATACACATACATCCCGCCCTCTCGGAGGTTGTCCAGCGGGCAGTTAACTCCATCTCTTGGGAAGGGCCTCCTCCCGAAGGTGGGAAGACGTTAATGGAGAGAACCACCGAACAGAAGATTTAGAGGTTAGTGTTAGTTAAAAGCTGGGGCTGTCGCGAATCTTTTTTCTACTTCTTCAGCTGATAGAGGTACTTCTTCCTGCCTTATTTCTCCGAAAGTAAAGATTGGAAGATCCGTGTGGACCCATTCGGTACCGTTAAATTCAAAGGCAGCGTATGTTTCGGCGATATTGGTTCCGTTGACCAGAAGTAAAACCACCTTCGACCCTACTTTACCTCCTTCAATTTCAATCACGTCATCTTCGCGCAAACTGGACTTCCCTGCGTCAATGACCAGCGCGCCAACAACTTTATGGTTTTGAATTTTCTTTGGAACGTAGAACGTTAATTTCATTTTTCCATCTTTGCCATTGGGCAAATCTGCTAATCGTACCAATCAACAGGCCGTGTGTCAAGGAGGTGACAAGCCCCCTCGCTTGACATATACCCCTGGGGGGTATTAGTATTATGGCGTGAAAACTCCCAAAGATCGGGTAAAGCATCGAATTAAAATCCTCAAGGGACAGCTTCGCGGCCTGGAGAAAATGGTTGATGAGGACAAGTACTGCATCGATATTCTTACCCTCTCTCTTGCCATCCAGCGGGCATTAAAAGAATTAAACATTCTCATTTTAGAAGACCACCTTAAAGGGTGTGTCGCTGAAGATATCAAAAAAGGAAAAGTCAACAAGGTTGCTGATGAACTAACGGGCATATTCTCGATATCACAAAAATGAGCGATTGTTGCGAAGAAGATAGTACAAAGAAAACTGAAAAATCCGGAAGCGGATCCTCACTCCCCCTTATTTTAATAGGTGTTTTAACTTTGATAGTTTTGGTTTTTGGTGCTTGGCTAATATCCCAGAGCGGTTCCGTCTCTTTAGCTTCCAGTGAAAATGCAAACGCTTTCGCTCCTGAGACCTCCTTTGATTGGGGCGATATAGATATAGGCGGAGGAAGCGCAACCCATGAGTTTACAAT
>JAUXIZ010000049.1 GCA_030620855.1 candidate division WWE3 bacterium | reverse complement strand
GTACTCACTGCGATAGTAAGTTTTTTTCTAACCGACAGTCCAAACGCAAGGGTGCAATGCTTGCTTTTATCGGCCTTCGTGCGGCGGGGACGTTCTAGACTCTCGTTTTCCGATATTGCTATTCTAAACTCAGATGGCTAGTCCTGAAGGAGTACCCAACCACTTTGGTCTTATAACCGTTGGCGACTGCGTTGTTGATATCTTCACCTTTCCTGAGAAAGCGGATGTCCACTGCCAGCTGCATGGGCAAGGTAAAGACAGTAAGTGTGAGTTATGTTTAGCGGCGGCGGATAAGGTACAAAGTAAAGGTTTTGCCTTGACCTTTGGAGGAAATGCCGCCAACGTAGCCGTTGGTAGCTCAAGGTTGGGGGTTAAGACGGCCATTTATACTCATGTAGGAGATGACCTTTTCGGCAAAGCCGTTCAGGAGAACTTCAAGAAAGAAAAGGTTGATACTTCTTTGGTAAAAGTCGATAAAGACCAAGCTACCAACGTCAACATTGTAATCTCCTTTGAAGGGGAACGTACCATCCTTTCCGAGCACCAACCCCGCCGGTACAAAGTGCCCCAAGTTCACGCTTCTTGGATTTACTTTTCCTCCCTTGCTCCAAACCACGACTACTTCCACAAACCGTTTCTAAAATACGTTAAGGAGAACCGGGTACACCTTGTGTTTAACCCCGGTTCTTACCAGATAAAGGAGGGACTTGATGCTTATGGAGAGCTTCTTAAATTTACGGAAGTCCTGATCTTAAATCGAGAGGAGGCCGGGCGGATTTTGGAACTTAAGCACGCTCTCAAATCGGAGCAGGAGCTTTTGAACCGCTTGCATGATTTGGGGCCGCGGATTGCGGTTGTAACCGACGGTCCAAACGGTTCCTACGCTTCAGATGGAAAGGAGTTTATCTTCCAGCCGGCGACCAAAATCCCTGCGAAAGAGCGAACCGGAGCAGGGGATGCCTTTTCGACCGGCCTTACGGCGGCTTTGGTCTTGGGTAAGCCCCTTAAAGATGCTCTAAAATGGGGTACAATTAATGCGGAATCGGTGACGCAAGAGGTCGGCGCGCAAGCGAAACTTCTAGTTATTAAAGAGTTGGAGAAGCGGGTTAAAAAACTCAAGTAATATATAAACTATAGTATGGAAGAACTGGCAAAACTACTCGGAGCAACTAACGAAAAACTCGAATCTCTTACCGAGGATATGGCTGAATTTACGGGAAAGAAAGACGTTCCCGCTCAGCTTTTGCAAAAAGTTGAGGCTGAGAGAACGCAAGCGCTTTCCGAGCTTGGGCTTTCCGAATCTTCCTCCCGCGACGAGGTCTTGGGTGCACTCAAAGAAAAAGTAACCGCAACCGAAAAGGGTCTTACAGAGCTTTTAGGTGAGGTAGATTGTACCACTCAAGAGGGGTGCGCACCTCTGATTAATAAGGCCGTTAGCATTGTTAAGCCCCAAGAAGGCTTTTTCCTTAAAGAAGACAAAGCCCGCGAGCTCCTTTTGGCTAATCCTCCTAGAAACGTAATGGACGTTTTGGGCTACAAATCCGCCGAGGAGATGGTAGGCAAGGAGGATGTTTATGAGCTCTTTGCTTCTTTAAGATTTGTGGAAGACCGTAAATGGCTAAACGAGGTGTTCTTTACCCCTTACGAAAAACTTACTCCAGATGATTTTGAAAAGCGGACGATCCAGGTCAAGGTCTTGGAGGCCGACAAATGGGCCCGGGCCGCGGCCGCTTTTATGAAGAAAAAGTTCCACAACGTTTCCCACCTTAAGGAGTTGGGGATCGTCTTTACCATTCCTGCCTCCGTTAAGGATGGGGCGACACTTCGGCTGTTCTCTCTCCTTTTCCATTATCTGCACGAGGTTCCCTTTTACGCCCAACACTTTGCTCTCGCAGCGGAAAAAAATCCAAAAGAGTTCGCCAAAATCGTGGTGGCGGATCTCAGGGGAGATGTGCGCGAATCCATTCCTCTGGTGGAGAACGTGGTCACTTGGATGATCATCCAGCGCTATCTTTATAAGGAGGACCCTGCCGATTCTCGCCTGGGGATTCCTCATGTTTCTCCGGAATCTATGCACTGGAAGCGCGCGGCCGACGATATTGCTTCCTTTGGCAAAGATAACCCGCAGCTGGGGCTTGATTTCTGGGCTGGCAAGGCGCATATTGCGGGGTCCTTTGGCAATAAACTCACCTCCTTCAACTTTGAGGACAACGTCTTTTCTGCCGTTCCCGGTCAGGAAGTGGAGCAGTACACTTATCACATGAGGGAAGCGCTTTGGAACAAGTTTTTTACGGAGTGGTTTGAGGGCGGTGAGAAAGTTTTGGAAACTCTGCTGGTTGAAGATTTCAGCCAGGGTTTTGTGGGATTTAAAATTAGAAACACAGAGTCAGGTAGTAATCCTTGATACCTAACACACCCTAAAGCTTAGGAACACTTCGCGCGAAGTGTTCCTACCGCAGTTTAGCCAGCAAACGTTCGAAAAACGTTACCCATTCCCTAAGTATTACCTGGATTTTGGTTTTGATATTTTGATAATCTTCATCCAGATGAGTAATCCTGCCAAAAATTGGAAGAGTGGTCCGATAACCGTGCCGGAAGGAATCGAATCGTATGCGAAGGTTCCGGTCCGAAGCATGGAGCACTGCAAACCTAATTTGCTAGGGCGCCTCAGGGGACCGTCCAAACTCGTTGCAATCCTTGTTCTTTCCGGTTTAGCGGTTTTCAGCGCGCTGTTTAGTCCCCAACTCATCGGCCGAGTTTTAGGTGTGGAAGCTCAAGGCGGCAGCGCTGTAACCTTGGATCGCGTTTTGGATGAAGACTTCAACTTATCCCTCCAAGGTTTTATTGAGGGTTCCAGGCTTAAAGCTACCGCAACCTCAGGCGCTCCTCTTACTGTTTCAAGTACTGGTTTGGTTGCGAATCTCAATACCG
>JAUXIZ010000017.1 GCA_030620855.1 candidate division WWE3 bacterium | reverse complement strand
GGCGAGATGCACCTTGAAAAGCTTGGGACTCTGGAAAATATAAAAAAGGCCAAATCCGAACTACTGGAAAGTATTTCTCGTGACGGTACGGCGGTTTTGAACTGGGATGATGGGGGTATTAGAGAGATTTCCAAGAAGTTTGCCGGTAAAAAGATAAAGTATGGGACTTCTTTGGGGGTCGACGCAGACTTATCAAAAGTTGACGGTCTGCCCGTCTTGGGAGGCAAAAGCCGATATGCCGCGCTTGCGGCGTATTGCGTGGGGGAACTTTTTGAGCTGGATGATGGGGAAATTCTTTCCGCTCTGGATAAATTCAAACCTCCAAAGGGCAGGTTGAACCTGATTTCGCTTGCAAATGGGGTAAAAATTATAGACGATACCTACAACGCCGGACCCGAATCGACCGGAGCGGCTTTGGATGTTTTAAAGGAACTGCCTGGGAGCCGTAAGGTGGCAATATTGGGAGATATGCTGGAGCTTGGGTCTCTGGAAAAGGTTTCCCACGACACTGTTTTAAAGGAAGCTCTTGAAGTTTGCGATATTGTTGTTCCAGTGGGAGAGCGAATGCAGGGTGCCGCAAAGAAAATCGGCGAACAAAAATTCCGCTCCTTTGGGGAGCTTCGTCCCAAGGAAGGGGACGTTGTCTTGGTTAAAGGGTCGCGCGGCATAAAGATGGAAAGATTTGTAAAGCGGATAAAATCTAAGGCTGCAGTTTCTATAGTATGATGGATTCAATGGTTAAAATTTTAGGATTTCTGCTTCTTTCAACCTTTCTAACATCGGTTCTTTACCCGGTGTTTATAAATTTTCTTTACCGGCTTCAGGTTAGGGAGCCAATCAACCCGGATGTCCCGCGAACCCACTTTGCTAAGCAAGGCACCCCCACCGCGGCGGGGTTTTTGCCGGTTTTAGTTTTTGTCGTTTTGAACCTGCTTTTTAACCGAACCGGGGAAGTTGTGATGCTTATCGCCGTTTCCGGGGCAATAGGTCTTTTGGGGCTTTTGGAGGATTTCTTTAAGATCTACCACCAGTCCAAGCTCCAAAAGACGGTCCGAGCAAAAATTGTGCCCATCGTGACCCTTTCGGATATTTCCTGGAATATCTACAAGATCCTCCTTTTCCCGTGGAACGCGTTTAAGGAAGTTTTCAGAGCGCTCGGGTCCCAGCATGTTGGCGGTATCGCAACATACCAAAAAATACTTTTCCAAACGGCGGTTGCGGTGGTTTTCTCTTTCTTGCTGATTGCAAGGTTTGGCACGATCGTCTGGCTCCCGTTTTTGGGTGGGCTGGATTTAGGCATTTTCTATATACCTTTGGTCCTTTTCCTGTTTGTGTTTTTCGTCAACAGCATAAGTATTACCGATGGCCTCGACGGCTTGGTTGGCGGTCTTTTGGCAATTGGATTTACCGCCCTTTTGGCGCTTGGTGTGATTTTAGGTAGGAACGACTTGGCGCTGGCTGCCGCAACTTTGGTTGGGGGCCTTATTCCTTTCCTTTACTTCAACATTTATCCGGCCCGGGTTTTTGCCGGCAACATTGGGGCCTTGGCGTGGGCCGGGGCTTTTGTGGCTTTGTC
Source organism: candidate division WWE3 bacterium (assembly GCA_030620855.1). Lineage (GTDB taxonomy): Bacteria > Patescibacteriota > WWE3 > 9FT-COMBO-53-11 > 9FT-COMBO-53-11 > JAUXIZ01. The sequence goes on along the minus strand of JAUXIZ010000017.1, from coordinate 7,904 downwards.
CCTTCTTTTGGATCGGGCCTTTATCCTGCCTATTTTGGGCGGAGTATTTGTTTTAGAGGGACTTTCCGTCATAATCCAGGTGGCCTCGGTTAAGCTTAAAAAAGGAAGGGTTTTCCTTATGGCTCCCATCCACCACCACTTTGAAATTAAAGGCTGGACGGAAACCAAAGTGACGATGAGGTTTTGGCTGGCGGGAGGCTTTTTGGCTTTTTTGGCGCTTTTTATCGCTCTCGTTTGAAATGATTAAAGGCAGAAAGATTAGGTTTTCTTCTTACCATGCTCCCGATACCCTTTTAATTGGAGGCCTTTTGGCCCTTCTTGCCTTTGGGGTTTTGATGGTTTATGACTCCTCCGTTGTAACATCCCTTAATCTTTTTGGAGGGCAGTATCATTATGCGCTGCGGCAGCTGATTTGGGTTGTTTTTGGAATCGCCGCGGCCCTATTTCTTTATTTTTTCGATTACCACAAGCTGAAAAAATTTGCGCTTCCTCTTCTTTTGCTTACCACGATACTTTTGGTTTTAGTACTTTGACCAACGCCGGTGAGCCTGGAGGTGCGCGGATCCAAAAGCTGGCTGGCTTTTCCCGTCAATCTGCCCTTGCTTGAGGATATAAGTGTCCAGCCGTCGGAGCTGGCTAAGCTATCCCTTGTACTGTACCTTTCCGCTCTTTTTTCCGGCAAAGCCAAAAAAGTGCAGGGGCGGCAGAAGAGCAAAGCTCCTAGATTATTGGATTTTCTTTTGCCGACGGCGGTTGTTGCGGGCCTTATTTTGCTTGAGCCGGATGTCGGGACGCTTGTGATCGTGGCGCTTTTGGGGGTTTCCGCATTCTTTTTTGCCGGCGCGTCTTTTTGGCAGCTTTTTCTTCTTGTCCCGGGCGTTTTGGGCGGCGGGGCCGCTCTTGCCCTTACAAGCTCAAGCATTATGAACCGGATTAAGGCTTTTTTGAATCCTGAAGCAGATGTTTTGGGCATTGGTTACCAGATAAATCAGATCCTGATTGCCTTAGGATCGGGGGGGATTTTAGGCATCGGGATCGGAGAATCCCGGCAAAAGTACGGCTACATACCCGATATCTCAACCGATGCCGTTTTTGCCGTGGTGGGGGAGGAGTTTGGTTTTATTGGGGCTTTGGTAGTGATTTCTCTTTTTGCTTTTGTTGTTTACCGAGGGTTTCTGATTGCGAAAAACGCTCCGGATGAGTTTGGGCGGATTCTGGCCGCAAGCATAACAAGCTGGCTGGGGATTCAGGTTTTGATTAACCTTGGGGGGATGACCAATCTGGTACCTTTAACAGGTGTACCTCTTCCTTTTATTTCCTACGGCGGTTCTTCTCTTATTGTGATGTTATCTGCTTTTGGGATACTTTTGAATATAAGCAAGCAGACGGCAAGAACCAGAAAAGCCAAGAGGTAAAAAAAAAATGGCGGAAAAAGAAAGAAAAACAAAGAGGGTTGTAATTACGGGGGGTCACCACACGCCGGCATTAGCCATAATGGAGGAGCTAAAAAAGAGAGGCAACTTTGAGTTCCATTGGATCGGGCACCTGAGTTCTTTAAGCGGGGAAAAAACGGTGTCCGTTGAGGCCCGGACCGTGAAAAGGATGGAGATCCCTTTTCACGATCTTAAAGCGGGCAAGCTTTATAAAACCAGCGTTAAAGAATGGTTTAAGGTGCCTTTGGGCTTTTTGCATGCTTTGTATCTTTTGCTTAAAATCCGCCCGGCGCTTGTGATATCTTTTGGGGGATACCTGGCCGCTCCGGTTGTTTTGGCCGGTTTTGTTTTGCGCGTTCCGTCCGTTACCCACGAGCAAACCGTTGTGTCCGGCTGGGCCAACCGGTTTATCGCTCTTTTTGCCAAACAGGTTTTTGTTTCCTGGGAGGCTTCTTTGGATTACTTCCCGCGTCGAAAGACCATGCTTGTCGGCAATCCCCTAAGGCAAACTATATTTGAGTCCAAGACTGGAAGATTTAATTTTAAAAATAGATTACCTACCATCTACATAACCGGAGGCAAACAAGGGGCTCATGTAATAAACGAAGCGGTTAGGAAGGCCCTTTCCCAATTTCTAGAGCTCTACAATGTCATGCATCAGACGGGATCTTCCGAGGTTTTTAGGGATTATCAAAAACTTATCCTTATGAAAAGCCAACTGCCCAAAAACCTCAAGTCCCGCTACGTTGTTCAAGAGTATTTTGGGGAAGATGAGATTGGAGCTGTTTTTTCCTCGTGCGATCTGGTGGTTGGCAGAGCCGGAGCCAATACGGTGGCCGAGCTTGCGGCTTTGGCCAAACCGTCGGTTCTGATACCCATCCCTTGGGTCTCTCATCAAGAGCAGTTTAAAAATGCCCAATTGTTGTCCGATTTGGGCGCTTCCTTGACCTTGACCGAAGAGATGCTTTCCTCACCCTCGCTTTTGGATGCGATTGATTCCATTTTTAAAGATTACGACCGTTATGCCGGTTCGGCCAAGAAAGCCCGAGAGCTTATCCGCCCCGACGCCGCATCCAAAATCGCCTCCGAGATTGTCCGGTTGGTAGAATAAAGCGGGGTGTTCTACTTTCCTTAATGGTTAGAATTTTTAGACGAAAAAGAAGGCATTTTTTTAGGCATGTGCCGAGAGTATTTTCTCCTTCCTATTCTCCCGGCCGGTCTTTAAACAAATTTCTTTTGGCGGCGGTTTTGGTTCTTATTGTAGCTTGCGGGTTTTTGCTTCTTCGCTCGGATATTTTCCAGGTCAAAAAGATGGATTTTGAGTTTGAGCAGCTGGCCGATGAGGCCCTTGTTCGCCAGAGGATTTTGGAGGAAGTTGTGGCCCGAAGCATTTTCTTTTTGAATTCCCAAGCTGTGGAAGAAAATATAAAGGCGGATTTTCCGACTATAAAAAGCGTGGGGGTGGAAAAGAAGCTGCCGGATCGCGTGCTTATCAGAGTTGCGGTTCGCGTCCCGCTGGCGATCGTGCAGGACGGATCCGGGGAAAAATTTTTAGTTGATGAGGAGGGCTTTCTTTTTCGTGAAGCTCAAAAGGAAAAGCTGCCCGTTATTAAGCTGGGGGAGTCTTTTGAAGGACAGGTCGGGGACTTTGTAAGCGGTGAGGGGGTGGCCGGATATTTGGAAACACTGGATCTTGTATCAGAAAAAGGTTTGGAAACCAAGGCCATATTTCTGCGCTCGTCAACGATTGAGCTTAAGCTAAAAAAGACGACCGTTTGGCTTGATGCTGAAAACAAAATTTCCCCGCAAATTGATCTTTTGACCCAGCTTTTACAGCGTTATAAGTTGAACGGAAAGGTTCCAAAATCCGTTGATCTCAGGTTTGCAAGACCCGTTGTTCGCTTGTAAAGTGTGTCGCTTGGGACCCTTGCTCTGTGATATTATTCGCATGAGAAACTTAAATTGCTCTTATGCCTAAAGATCGAATTATTACAGGTATAGATGTCGGTACTTCCAAGGTATCAACAGTCATAGCCACCATTACCCCGGAAAATAAAGTATCTGTCGTTGGCGTTTCTACGGTTCCTTCCAAAGGTATTAAAAAAGGCGTGGTTGTTGACATTGACGAGGCGGTTGAGTCGATCGCCGAAAGCTTGGAAGGTTCGGAGCGGATGGCCGGCTACTCAATTTCTTCCGCGTTTGTTTCGGTTGACGGCAAGCACATCTCCTCGCTTAACTCCCACGGAGTCGTTGCCGTCGGGGGAGAGGCCTCGGAAATTACTGAGGCCGATGTTGAGCGGGTAACGGAGGCGGCCCGAGCCGTGTCGCTTCCTTCATCGCGCGAAATTATCCACGTTCTGCCCCGCGGTTTTACGGTTGACTCCCAAGACGGGATTAAAGACCCGGTTGGGATGAGCGGAGTGCGGATGGAGGTTGAGACCAATATAATCTCCGGCTCCACGACCGTTATGAGAAACCTTGTCAAATGTGTCCAGCATGTGGGGGTTGATGTGGAGGATTTGGTTTTTTGCGGTTTGGCATCTTCGGAGGCAGTGCTTTCGGATACCGAAAAAGAGCTGGGGTGCGCACTGGTTGATATCGGAGGCGAAACGACCCAAATTCTTATCTTCACAAACGACAGCCCGTGCTACGCCTCCGTCGTTCCATACGGCGGCCAAAGCATTACCAACGATCTTGCGGTCGGACTTAGGATTTCCCTCGAGGATGCAGAAAAGCTAAAAATTAAGCTTTCGGACGGATCGCTTAAGAAGAGCAAAGATAAAGAAGATAAAGATAAAAAAGATGAGGTTGATATTTCGGAGTTGGGTTTGGAGATAGACTCGATCCCGTTTTCCTTTGTAAAAAACATTATCGAAGCCCGGCTTACGGAGATTATGAGCATGGTAGGGATTGAAATCAAAAACTCGGGCCATCAGGGCAATTTGCCTGCGGGGCTTATTGTAACTGGAGGTGTAGTTCAAACCCTCGGCTTAAAAGACGTTGTTAAAAAACATCTACGGCTGCCTCTTAGAGTTGGTTATCCGACCGGCGTATCGGGTCTAATAGACGACGTTTCCACGCCCGCTCACGCAACGGCGATCGGTCTTGTTTCTTACGGATCTTACGCGGAGCCGGGAGAAAGAATCAGCATTCCATCTTTTGATACGCGCAAGGTTTCACAAACGTTTGGGCGGGTGATAGAATGGGGGCGGAGTTTTCTTCCATAGACGTAAATGCGTGTTAAGCCTCAAATCGAAAAAGTTGCAAACATTACGGTTGTCGGGTTAGGCGGAGCCGGCAGCAACGCGATAAACTCGATGATTAGAAATCAAAAGATCCAAGGTGTTGACTTTTTTGCGGTTAACACCGACTCACAAGCTCTTGATTCCTCGGAAGCTCCCGTTAAACTTCAAATTGGAGAAAAAGTCACTCGCGGCCTAGGCTCCGGCGGCGAGCCCGAAATCGGCATGAAAGCCGCCGAGGAATCGGTTGATATGCTTCGGGACCGGTTGGAGGGATCCGACATGGTCTTTATTACTGCTGGGATGGGCGGAGGGACTGGCACCGGAGGCGCTCCGATTATGGCGGAAATTGCAAAATCGCTTGGCGCCTTGACCGTTGGTATTGTGACTAAACCTTTCGGATTTGAGGGAGCCAAAAGGATGGAGAACGCTGTAAAGGGGATCCAAGAACTCCAGGATAAGGTCGATGCCCTCATCGTTATACCCAACCAAAAGCTTCTTGAAATAGTTGAGCGCACGATGTCCATTTTGGATGCGTTTCGGGTTGCAGATTCGATTTTGGGTCGCGCCGTCCAGGGAATTTCCGACCTTATTGTGATTCCCGGGTTGGTAAACGTTGATTTTGCCGATGTTCGAGCAATCATGACCAATGCCGGAAGTGCTCTTATGGGAATAGGGGAAGGCAGCGGGGAAGACAAATCTACTACTGCGGCAAGAGCGGCAATCACATCTCCTCTTCTTGAGGTTTCCGTGGATGGTGCAACCGGAATTCTTTTGAATATCGTCGGCGGGCCGGATTTGGGGATGCATGAAGTGGACGAGGCCGCCCGCATCATATCCGAGGCGGCGGATCCCAACGCAAATATCATCTTTGGTACCTCAATTGACGAGAACATGAAGGATGAAATAAAACTCACGGTCATTGCAACCGGTTTTGCTCTGGGACCTTCGGACTCTGTCGCCTCAGAAAGCCGAGCGAAAGAGTCTAACAAGAAGGAAGAGAGCGAATTTGAAGCTCCCGCATTTTTGAGGCGCGGCAAGCGCTGAAATCCTTTTTGATTCCATTCCCGAAATTACTGGATTGATCTCGTCTTGTTAAGATGCTTTGAATTATGTTAAACACGATTTAGGGACGCCGCACCTTCGGCGTCCAAAGTTACTCACTGCCCATTAATCAAATGCCTAAACGCCGTTTATTGGACCTAAAATCCGCAATTGAGGTAGCAAAATCCGAGTTTGGGATGTCGGATAATGCGGCCGAAGTGTTTGTTAGAAGATACGTGAGGCGGGGGAAGGATGGGAATTCGGCGGAGACCCCAAAGCAGACTTTTAGGCGCGTGGCTCGTGCGATTGCACAGCCTGATAAAGACTACAAAAAAGATCTCAAAAAAACAGAGAAAGTTTTTTACAACCTCCTAACGGAGTTTAAATTTGTTCCCAACTCGCCAACCTGGACTGGGGCCGGTACTCCTCTTGGCCAGCTTGCGGCTTGTTTTGTTTTGCCAATAGCCGACGATCTTGGTCGCGATCCGCGGGGAATTTTCTCCACGCTTAGAGTTGCGGCTTTGATCCAGCAGACCGGGGGAGGCAACGGTTTTGCTTTTTCCGATCTTAGGCCCAAGAAAGACTTTGTTAGCCGCTCCGGCGGGCGCTCCAGCGGACCGATTGGGTTTTTGGAGGCCTATGATGCTTGCTTTGGAGTAATCGCCCAAGGCGGGGTCCGGCGCGGAGCAAACATGGCGGTTTTGCGAGTGGATCACCCCGACATCAGCTCGTTTGTGCACTGCAAAGAGGAAGAGGGGAAAGTTAGAAACTTCAACATTTCCGTTGCCGTAACGGACAAGTTTATGAGGGCGGTTGCGAAGGGGGGAAAGTTTAAGCTGGTTAACCCGAGAGACGGAAAAGCGTGGGGTGAAGTTAAAGCCCGAGAGCTTTTTGAGGAGATTATCACGTCAGCCCACAGAAATGGAGAACCGGGCATCTTGTTTATTGACGCGGCCAATAAAGAAAACCCGGTGTCCCACCTTTACGAGCTTAAGGCTACAAATCCGTGTGGCGAACAATGGCTTGGGCCTTACGAAAACTGCTGCCTTGGTTCGGTAAATATCGCCAATCACGTAACCGACAAAAACCAGATCGATTGGGAAGAGCTAGCAGAAACCATAAAGCTCTCCACGTTCTTTTTGGACAACGTTGTTGATGCCAACAAATATGTCCCGGAAGTTCCAGAACTTGCGGAAGCCGCTCTAGCCGTTCGCCGGATCGGGCTTGGGATTATGGGGCTTGCCGATGCCATGTATATGCTTGGCGTATCCTATGGTGATGATGATGGAGTGGAGCTGGCAGCACAGATTATGGAGTTTATACGCTACCACACAATGCTGGCTTCGATTGAACGGGCGAAGGAAAGGGGAGCATTTCCGGCAATCAAAGGATCAATTTACGATCCTAAAAAGTTATCCTGGGAACCGCCAAAACCACTTCGCAAATACAAGGAGGACTTCGGCCGTCCCGAACTTGATTGGGGGAAAGTTGTCTCCAGCATCAAAAAGCACGGCATCAGAAACGGTGCTCAGCAGACCATAGCACCAACCGGGACCATATCAACGGTTGCAGGGGTTGAGGGGTACGGGTGCGAGCCGGTTTTTGCCCTCTCCTACGTTAGACGCCTTTACCAAGCGGCCGGAGAGGAGGAAGGGAAGCGGGAGCTGACTTACACAAGCCCGCTTTTTGATAGAGCTTTGGAAGAAGTGGGGCTCTCCGAAAATGTTCGCGAAAATATCTACGCTCGAGTTCGCCAGACCGGGACCGCTCAGGGAATTGATGATATTCCAAAAGATCTGCGGAAGGTTTTTGTCGTCTCGCAAGATATAACTCCGAACCAGCACATAAAGATGCAGGCGGCTCTTCAGAGGTTTGTGGATAACTCTATCTCCAAAACTTGTAATTTCCCGGCCGATGCTACGGTTGATGATGTTAAAGACGCCTACATTGACGCTTGGCGGCTAGGTTGCAAGGGCTTAACAGTTTACGTGACGGGATCAAGAAAAGAAGTTGTTCTGGAAACCGCGGAAGTTAAAAAGAGTCGGGAAGAAGAGGAGCTGGCGGTCAAGCCCCGACCCGTTCGCACCTCTGGTTCAACCTACCGAATAGATACCCCGGTCGGCAGCGCTTTTGTAACGGTCAATGAAAACGGGGACAGTAACCCTCTAGAGGTTTTTGTAAATGT
>JAUXIZ010000040.1 GCA_030620855.1 candidate division WWE3 bacterium | reverse complement strand
GGTAGTGGATAAAGGTAATTCTGGTTAGAGGACCGCGGTCTTCAAGACCTCTAGGTCGGCTAACTTGGGCAAAAACAGGGAGTACCCAGGCAAAAAGCACCAATAAAGCAAGGGTTAAAGCTAAAAGTTGTATCTTTTTCAAAAAATTTCACCCCCGGTCTGAAGAGAAATAATATTTTATATTATAGCAGAAGATCTTCCATATTGCTTTTGATTTTAGGTTTCCCTTCCGAACCCAAAATCCAAAGAGCTTTATCAAAAGTGAGCCAGCTAACACCAGCTTCTCTACAAGCTATACTCCAAAGTTTCTGGGCTTCTTTCACATTTCTGCTCGACATATCTGGAGAACCTAGATACCCCAAAAGATAGGCAATCTTCACATCCCACGTGTCCACAGGAGGCAAAATCTCCTCAACATCCTCAAACTCATACTTAAAGGTGTTAACCATGGTCCGCACAAAGAAGTTGCCGATCTTGGGCCCGAAACCGCGAAACTCCCAAACTTTGTCTAAAGCGTCCTTCGCACTGCCCGATCTTTCAAAAATGGCCCGCGGATCGCCTTTATACTCCTCAATGAGCAGTTTTGAGTTGGCCTGCCATCTTTGAACCGCTTCGTTTATGTATCGGGGCTTAAGACTTTCACTCATGAGAACTCGAAGCTCTTTATCAGAAAGAGTGATTAGGTACTGCGGATCAAAATAGCGCTTGTCGGATTCAAAAAGACGCCTTGCCCCCTCGTAAAGACGCTGGGAGCGGGTAGCGTAATCCAACTGAATAACATAAAAAAGAAACTGTGCTTTCTCCAAATCATCAGCCCCGGGCGGCACCAAATCCTCAGCGTTTACTTTATTGGCAAAAACACCTCTGCCCTCCTCGTAGGCCTCAACAACTTTTTTGGCAAACTCTTCCGGACGCATATAAAGGAATCATAGCGCAAAAAAGAGCCCCGAGTAATTGCTTACTCAGGGCTTAAACGGCAGATCTATACGAGATAGCAAGCCGCATGCTGACCATCACCTTTGTTCTCCAAAGGAGGATGGTCGTTCTCCTCGCAAATCTTATTTGCGATTGGGCAGCGCTCGTAAAACACGCACCGTGGAGGCGGGTTGATCGGTTTGGTAACCCGACCTTTGATATCGGCCGCCTCGCGCTTGACGCGCGGGTTTGGAACGGGAACTGCAGAGATCAAGGCCTTGGTGTACGGATGACGGGGGTTTCGCAAGAGCTCCTCCGTCTGGCCGATCTCAACGATCCTGCCGCCGTACATCACCGCAATCCGGTCGCACATGTAGCGGGCAACGGCCAGGTCGTGAGTGATGTAGAGATAGGTAACTCCCATCTGCTCGCTCAAATCCAGCATGAGCCGCATCATCCCGGCACGAATGGAAACATCCAGCATTGAGGTTGGCTCATCGGCCACCACAAAAGCCGGCTCTACCGCCAGAGCGCGGGCGATTGCCACCCTTTGGCGCTGGCCTCCAGAAAGCTCGTGAGGATAGCGGGACATAAAGGTTTCGGCCGGGGCTAACCCCACCACCTCCAAAAGCTCTTTCACCCGATCTTGCCGATCCTTCCTCGAGGTGACGCTTTGCACAATAAGACCCTCAGCCACGGCCCCGTAGATTTTGATCCGGGGGTTAAGTGACTCGTAAGGATCTTGAAAGATCATCTGCGCTCGATGCCGGAACTCCTTGAGATCTCGACCTTTGAGTGTCGCGATGTCCGTCGCCTCGCCGCCGGTATAAAACTCGATGCTCCCGCTAGTTGGGTCGAGCAATCGGGTCAACAGCTTCCCGGTTGTGGTCTTGCCGCAACCGGACTCCCCGACCAAACCGACGCTTTCGCCTCGCTGAATCGTGAGGTTAAAATCTTTGACCGCGTGGACGAAAAGGCTGGTCTTCCCAAAAACGCCTTGGCCCACGGGAAAAAGCTTGGTTAGATTCTTGATGTCAACCAAAATATCGGCGCGGTTCATGAGCTTCCTCCCGGATACCAGCAGGCCGCAAAGTGGTCAGGGGCGTGCTCCTTAAACTCCGGCACTTCCCTCTTGCAACGCTCGGTCGCAAAGGGGCAGCGCGGGTGAAAACGGCATCCCGAAGGCGGGTTCAAAAGATCGGGCGGCTCGCCCGGAAGGGACGAGAGCTCGGTCTTGTCTCCCTCAATGCTGGGAAACGCCGACATAAGCGCTATCGTATAGGGGTGTAAAGGCTCGTGGAAGATCGCGTCTGTTGACGCAACCTCAACCAGTCGCCCTGCATACATAACCCCCACGCGATCGCTCACCTCCGCAATCACGGAAATGTCGTGAGAGATGTAGATCATCGCCATGTTGAGCTTTTCCTGGATCGCGCGCATCTCCTTAAGGAGTGCATCCTGCACAATCACGTCAAGCGCGGTTGTGGGCTCATCGGCAATGATGACATCCGGATCGCAGGAAAGGGCCATCGCAATCACGGCCCGCTGTCGCATTCCCCCGCTGTATTCGTGGGGATACTGCTTCTTAAACTGCGGCTCAAGCCCAACCATCTCAAAAAGATCGTCCACCCGCTTGCGAATCTCCTCGCCGCTAAGCTCGGGCATGTGTTGGCGGATTGCCTCCACAATCTGACTCTCCACGTTGTGGACCGGGTTAAGCGAGTTCATGGCCGCCTGAAAGATCATGGCAATGTTTCGCCAGCGGTACTGGCGAATCCCGGCCTCATCCAAAGGCACCAAATCAATCGAATTAAGACGAATCTCACCACGCAAAATACGGGCGTTGTCTGGTAAAAGCTTCAGCAGAGAAATAGCGACGGAACTCTTCCCGCAGCCGGATTCTCCAACAAGCCCCAGCGACTCGCCTCGAGCCAAGCTAAAGGTCATACCGTCCACGGCATGGACCGGACCCTCGCTGGTCTCGTAATGCATGGTCAAGTCTTTAACCTCGAGCACATTTTTTGATGTACTCATCTGCTCCTCCTTTCCTTAAAGATAGGATGTTAATTAGATAACTTATAGCATTAGACTCCTGTAAAGTCAATGAAAACGCCCCATCTTGTTAAGATAAATCTGTGCCCAAACCAGGAAACGTCATCGAAGTCAAAAAGCTAAAGAAATTTTTCGGGGACGTTAAAGCTGTAGACGGAATTTCCTTCAATGTTGAAAGAGGCGAAATATTTGGGTTTTTGGGACCAAATGGCGCCGGTAAAACCACCGCGATCCGCTGCATGATGGATCTTCTGCGTCCCGACGAGGGCCAAATTACCATTTTCGGTCTCGATGCTCGAGCCAACGCTCCCCAACTAAAGAAAAAGATTGGCTATCTGGCCGGAGAAGTTAGTCTCTACGGCAACTGGACCGGGCAGGAGCACATCCGTTTCGTGGAAAAGATGAGCAGCCCCTCCAAGATTGTTCGCCAACTGATCAAAGATTTAAACTTTGACGTTAAACCCAAGGCAAAAAACCTCTCCTCCGGAAATAAACAAAAACTGGGACTCATACTTGCTCTTATGAAACAACCCGAGCTTTTGATCTTGGACGAGCCAACCCTCGGATTAGATCCCCTCCTGCAAAACAAGATTTATGAGATCCTGGAAAAATCAGCCTCCGATGGGACGACCGTCTTTATGTCCTCCCACAACCTAGCCGAGGTGGAGCGCATCTGCAAGCGTGTAGGAATTATCAAAAACGGCAAGCTCATCTCCGTCGACAGCGTGCGGCAGCTTAAAAGGAAAAAGATCTACAACATCTTCGCCTGGTTTACCAAGAAGGCCCCCAAGGACGGCTTCGAAATGGACGGCGTTGAGGTTATTAAAGAAGGTCCGGACGGGGTGGTATTGCGAGTTAAAGGAGACATCAACCCTGTATTGGAAAGGATCAAGCAGTACGATTTACGAGATATTGAAATTACACACGAGAGTTTGGAGCAAGTGTTTTTGGAGTT
>JAUXIZ010000025.1 GCA_030620855.1 candidate division WWE3 bacterium | reverse complement strand
TCGTTTGACAAACCACTAGCTGGCTGAGCATACGGATCTGGACCCCCTTGATTCCATAGCACTGGGTGATATAATTTTCTCAAGTTGAAGAAGGAGGGTTGATATGTGGTGGTTGCTGGGAGCGTTGGTTCTTTTGGATCAGGAAGACCGGGTCTCTCGGTTGGAGGCGCAGGCTCGACGGAAGCGCCGTAGGTCCCGCAAGCCGCGGAGACTTACCACGAAGGAGATCACCGAAGAGGCCAGGCTTTTGAGAGAATCTGGATTGACCTGGCCGATTTTTGTTCCTTAATCTATATTAGCCACTCGGCTTCAAGCCTGGTGGCTTTTCTTTTTGAGTTAAATTTGGAGATTTGCGGTAACAGTAGGCAAGCATAGAGAAGTCGGTCGCTTCAGGTTGTCCAGTTTGGCTGAGTGGTTCGGTCAGGGAAATTGTATCCTTACGTGCTAGTTGGAAACGAAAGTCAAGGCTTTGCCCTGCTTGCCGGCTCGGGCGGTTCGACCGATCCGGTGGATATAGTCGTTGTAAGTATTGGGCTGGTCAAAGTTGATGACGTGGCTGACGCCGGGGATATCCAGTCCGCGGGCGGCCACATCGGTCGCGACAAGAACTTTGACGCGACCTTCTTTAAAGGCTCGCAGGGCGCGCTGGCGCTGGGGTTGCGACTTGTTGCCGTGGATTGCTTCGGTCGGGTGGCCAAGCGCCGACAGGCGATTTGCTAGCTTTTGGACTCCCCACTTGGTTCGTCCGAAGACGAGGGTTTTTTCAAAATCGGGTTGGCGCAAGAGCCCATCTAGGATTTCTATCTTCTGTTCTTTAGATGAAGCTCGGATGACGTCTTGCTCGATAAATTCGCTGGTCACCCCCGTTTTGACTGATATCGTAACGGGATTAACCATCAGTTTCCTCATTAACTGTTCGATTTCTCTTGGCATGGTGGCGCTAAAACAGAGTGACTGGCGCTCCCTCGGTAGTTGGGCTACCAAGAACCGGATGTCCCTTATGAATCCCATATCGAGCATCCGGTCGACCTCGTCCAAAACCAGAATCCGAATCCCGTCCAGCCTCAATACTCTTCGGCCGATTAAGTCTTTAAGGCGTCCTGGAGTACCGATGACTACTTGAGGGCGGCGATTAAGAGCTGCGATCTGCCGGTTTATACTGGCCCCGCCAACGCACACGGCAGAATATAGTTTAAGACCCCCGGCGAAAGCTTTGAATTCCTCATCAATTTGCGTGGCCAGCTCTCTGGTTGGAACCACCACCAAAACCGCCACTCTATGATCTGGGGACTGTCTTAGATGATGCAGGATTGGCAGTAGAAAGGCGGCAGTCTTGCCGCTGCCGGTGTTAGCCAGCCCAATCAGGTCCTTGCCTTCTAAGATCGGCTGAATAGCCGCATCTTGAATCGGAGTCGGAGTCGTGTAGCCGCGGGCTTTGATATTGAGCTGCAGCCTATCTTCCAGAGGAAAGTCTCTAAAGTTGTGCTGAGGCACGAAATCAACCTGATCCTCCTGAACCACGGCTTTATTAACGAATTTTTCGGGATTTATATAAGCGTGTTCCCTCGGGAAACGGATGGGCCGGCCGTTATAAAACGCCTTTGGTTCGTCGCTATTTATTTTTCTCCGTCTACGGGGACGATAACGCATGAATACTCTGTTTTTCTTTCCTAAATATCTCAGTGCGGATGAATTATCGAGATACGTTAGAAGAGCTCAGTATTCATCTATCACACAAAATAGGTTAATGAATTTTAGCATAAAACCTGTAGTATATCTATTAAGGAGGATAATTACGGGTTGGTCACCTCGGGGTGCACAAGTTGGCTTTTGTTGACTTTCACCTGAGCCGTGATATCTTATAAGAAATCGAAGAGAGGGAGACGAGATGGAATTGCTTATTTGGTTTATTGTATTTGGCTTACTGGCTCTTTTTGGTTTTGGGTTGCGGTCTGGCAATAGAAGAGATCTTAGCAAGCAGCCAGACGCATACAAAATCTTGGATGAGATACGACGGAGAAACTTGGAGCGTGGCTGTACCTGCTACACCAAGCAGCCAGCCGTTGCTTGTCCCGTTCACAATCGAAGCTAGCCGGAAAGGAGAACATGATGGGAATCTTCACAGCCGTCTTGCTCTTTACAGCCTTGGGTAGCATCAGAGCACCTAACCACAATCTGAGCAAGGTCACTGAGATTTTGGGTGTCGTTGCAGTGGTGGGTTTCATCGTTGCGTTGAACTTTTTGCTTTTCCTGATCGGAGCATATTAATTCTTGAACACCAGCTTTTACACAGGTCCGAAACACCAGTTCGGACCTGTTTTTTTCGCTGAGGTGTACAAGTTGGCTGAGCGTTTTGGTCTGGACCCGCCCTATCTTTACTTTACGCCAGCGAATTGCAACCGATTCGCTAACCGGTGAGAGGGCAGTATAAAAAAGTGCGGCAGATGTTTGATGGGGTCATATAGAAATATGCTTCTTATTTTCCCGCCTTAATCTCGTTTAAGATCTTTTTTACTTTTTTTAAGCTTTCCCAGTCATGAATCGAAACTGGGAAAACATTTTTATTAGTTTTCTTTATCTTAGTGATTTTCTTTTTCAGATCTCTCGGCTCTACCATATCGCTCTTACTTAAAAATACGTATTCGGTTTTATTTACGAGCTCCTTACTGTACGTTTCGAGTTCCTTCCTGATTGTTTTGTAATCTTTGACTGGATCTTCCGATTCCGCGGAAATTAAATGGAAAAGTATCTTTGTACGCTCAATGTGGCGGAGGAATTTTATTCCCAATCCTTTGCCGGAAGACGCGCCTTCGATAAGTCCCGGAATATCCGCAAGTATAATTTCATAATATGCTCCTAAATTTGGTTCTAAGGTTGTGAAAGGGTAATTCGCGACCTTACTTTGTGCTTTGGTGAGCTCATTTAGCAAACTGGATTTCCCAGCGTTCGGTAAACCGATAAAACCTACATCGGCGATAAGTTTAAGTTCCAGTTTTACGGTGGTGTATTCTCCGGTCAGGCCCTCTTGAAACTGTTTTGGAGAAGTATTTCTAGAAGACCGAAAGCGAAAATTCCCTTTTCCACCCTTCCCACCTTTGGTAATTAGTATCTTATCGCCAATTTTTAATATTTCGTTAGTTTCGTTTGTCTCTATTTTAGAGATTACAGTTCCGACAGGAATTTTTATCGTTAGATCTTCTCCATTTGGGCCGTCACGAAATTGTTCCCCTCCAACCGCGCCATTATTAGCATTTATATTTTTTCTATATCTAAATTTACTTAGTGATTTTAAGTCAGAAACACCTTCAAAATAAACGCTACCACCATTGCCACCGCTTCCGCCTGTCGGCCCTAAGCTCATTAAATTCTTATTGAACGCAACTGCCCCCCTTCCGCCATTACCGGCATTTACTTTAATTGTTACCTCATCAATTAACATATAAAATACTCCTCCGATTATAGCCCAAGGTGGTGAGCAATGCCGAGCCATATTAAGTCTTCTTCGAAAACCAAAATAGGTGAGTGGATGACCCGCCTTGGTCGCCTTAGGGTGCGCAACTTGGCTGGGAGGCCTGGATTCGAACCAGGATTAATGGATCCAGAACCCATTGTGCTACCGTTACACCACCTCCCAATACAAGTATCAACCTATCTAAGTCCTAGCAAAACAAATTCTATCATGGTATCCTGAGCGAAAAGCACGTCGGAAAGGAGAGAAACCGATGTTTACAGAACCTGACGAGACTGTTAAGAAAAGAGCTCTTAAGGATTTGGAAACCTACGCTTGGGTACATCTTGCCGGAATGAGCGATGTTGACGACGATGAAAGCGATTCAGGTTGGTCTATTATTGCCTTTTCTCCGGAGTTTGTTTCCCAGTTAGAGGAATCAGCAGGAATTGATGCGGAGGAGTTGCAAGGCCTCATATCGGGCAGTGCGGCCCGGTTTATACTTTGCCTTTCGCGTTCTATTGAACTTGCTTATGACGGGCAGCCCCTGCGTCCGGACTCGCTTAGGGAGCTTTTCGTAGGTATCGACGAAATTCTCAATTTCATCACTGATAATGAGACTGGGTATCGCCAGTCTCTTATTGCCGATCGAGCTGAACAGCCTCTTCCGGATTTTCTCTACCCAGCGTCTAATCGCCTTCAGATGCTTTTGGAGGAGTATATCTTATCCATTGTGCAGGATATGGAAGAGCCTTCGGCCGAGGTTGTTGCGCATCTCTTAGCCCAGTGCGGCTCTCAGGAAGAAGAAAACAGGCTAGTGAAGCTTATTGAAAAAGTTGATCATCAAGCGAGGGCGATTTTGGTGGATAAGGATATTTCTGGGGAGGAACTCTTGGACGAGCTGATCAAGTTGATCCCCTCTTTTAACCCCGAACAGTAAGTTTGGGGTTTCTTTTTGTCAACTCAATGATTATAGGGCAATTGTTTAATTCATAGTAATTTGATAGGAATTAATTAAGAATGCCAAAATTCCTTACTTCTCGCGGAGACTACGGGTTACTTTTAACGATCTTTTTAGCCGATTACTCCGGATCCGATCCCAAGCCTATTTCGGAAATTGCTTCTTTCTTTAATCTTCCGCAAGCGTTTTTAGAGCAGATAGCTCTGGATCTCAGGCGAGCCCACCTTGTGTCTGCAAAGCGGGGAAAGGATGGAGGTTACTTTCTCACTCGCGAACCTAACCGTATAAGCGTTATCGAGGTTTTAGAGGCGGCAGAAGGCCCCTTGCAGATAGTTACCTGTCAGGGAGGGAAGTGCGTGTCTTCTCCAAAGTGCATGACTCATGACTTTTGGCTGGTCTTACAGAAGCACATACACAAGACTCTTCGGGAAATAACTTTGGCTGATCTAGTGAAGCAGAGTCCTCATAAGCTTCTACCATTATCCGTGAAAAATGAAAGAAAAAATTCTTAACGCCCTAAAAAAAGTTGACGACCCCGAGCTTGGTATAAATGTGGTTGATCTTGGGATTATCTACAAAGCTACAAGTTCCGGCTCAAAAGCGGCAGTTGCCATGACGGCAACTACTCCGTTTTGTCCTTATCTCCCTCAGCTTGTGAAGGACGTGAAAAAAGCTGCCGAATCTGTTAAAGGCATAAAGGAAGCAAAGGTTGATGTGGTTTGGAATCCGCCTTGGGATATATCAAAGATGTCTGAGGATGCAAAAGCCGAGCTGGGCGTTTTTTAGTTTGGTGGCACAGAAAGCTAAACCCAATTTAAAAATAGAGAATCTGCACGTTTCTGCGGATGGGATCAGAATCCTCAACGGGGTGGATTTGGTGATTAAGCCCGGAGAGGTGCACGCTCTAATGGGGCCTAATGGTTCCGGAAAATCTACGTTGGCTCTTGCTTTGGCAGGGCATCCGGGGTACAAGATTACAAAAGGCAAGGTTTTTTTGGGCCGCAAAGATATCGCTGCTCTCGATCCGGAGGATCGGGCAAAAGCTGGCTTATTTTTGGCCTTTCAGCACCCGGTTGGGACAGAAGGGGTTTCTGTATTTAATTTCCTTAAGACGGCAATGCAAGAGCAAGGGAGAAAGTTGCCCCCATCAACCCTCTTAAAGGACTTAAAAAAGATTTCTGAAGAAATTGGTTTAGATGAAGATTTTCTTAGACGGTCGGTTAATGTGAGTTTCTCCGGCGGGGAGAAAAAGCGCTCTGAGGTTCTACAAGCGATGATGCTTTCTCCGAGGTTTCCTGTGTTTGACGAAATAGATTCCGGTTTGGATGTTGATGCCCTGCGCCTTATTGCTCAAAAGATCTCTGCTTTGGCAAAGGGAGGATCAGGTGTTTTGGTTATAACCCATTACCAGAAGATCCTCCAGCACTTGAAGCCCGACTTTGTACACGTTATGTTAGGCGGAAAGATTGTCGAATCCGGAGATGCGAAGCTTGCGGTCCGTTTGGAGAAAAGGGGGTATAAAGACTACAAATGACTAAAAACCTCAAACCTTTCAGCGATTACCGCTACGGGTTTTCGGATCCGGAGGAATACGTTTTTAAATCACAAAAAGGGTTGTCCGCTAAAGTTGTAGAGGAGATATCTTACTCCAAGTCCGAACCGGATTGGATGCGCAAGTTGCGGCTGCACGCTCTTGGGATTTTTAATAAAAAATCCATGCCCGGTTGGGGCCCCGACCTTTCGGAAATTAATTTTGATGGTAT
>JAUXIZ010000024.1 GCA_030620855.1 candidate division WWE3 bacterium | reverse complement strand
TATGTGCTTGTCGCTGAGTATCTATACGATTCTTCAACATCAGCGGGTAAGCTTTTTCATGTCGATCTGTGGCGGGTAGAAAGCGCTCCCGAAGCGCAAGCTTTGGGAATAAAAGACCACATAAAGCCGGGGAACGTGGTTATTGTAGAGTGGGCCCACCGGGTACCGGAACTTATCGATGAGATCTGCCGGATTAAAAATCTCAAAGTTATAAGGGTAGCAATGGAATATAAGGGAAAAGAAGAAAGGGAAATAAAGTATGGCCAAATCAACTAAGTTAATCCTTGCAATCGACACCTCCTGCGACGAAACGGCCGCCGCTGTGACCAAAGGAGTAAAGATACTGTCCAATATCATCGCCTCCCAAACGCAGATTCATAAAAAGTACGGAGGAGTAGAACCGCTTATGGCAAAGCGCGAGCATCAAAGACTAATCGACCCTGTAGTTGGCAAATCTTTAGAACAGGCTGGAGTGAGTATAGAAGAGATCGACGCCATTGCCGTAACGCAAGGACCGGGGTTGGCAATCGCGCTAGAAATCGGGGTCGACAAAGCCAAGAGGCTGGCCAAAAAGTATGACAAACCTCTTATTGCGGTGAATCATATGGAAGGGCATTTAATCTCTGCTTTTGCCCAAGACAAGGACGGCAGCTTTGGAATCTCCAATCCTGAGTTTCCGGCCATTGGGCTTTTGGTCTCCGGAGGCCACACAGAGCTTGTACTGATGAAAAACTTTGGAAAATACGAGCTTGTCGGCCAAACCCTGGATGATGCGGCCGGAGAATGCTTTGATAAAGTTGCCCGCATTCTTGATCTGGATTATCCCGGTGGACCAGCGCTTTCCAAGCTGGCAAAGAAAGGGGACGAGAACGCCTTTGACTTCCCCATCCCGATGAAAAGTTCCGGGGACCTAAACTTCTCATTTTCCGGACTTAAAACCGCTTGTTTGTATGCGTCGCAAGAGCTGGGTAAGTTAAGTAGGAAGCAAAAAGCAGATTTCGCCGCGTCTTTTGAAAAATCGGCTGTAGCGCATCTTGTGAACAAATTGTCGACGGCAGTACGCACCTACAAGCCCAAAATGGTTTTGATCGGCGGGGGAGTGATAAATAACGAGAAACTGCAAGAAAAGATCAAAAAGGAGATGGGATACGCCGACACCCCCGTTTATGTACCGTTTAATAACAACCTTTTAACTGACAACGCCGCCATGATTGCCGTTGCAGCCTACTATATGGCTAAAAGGGGAAAGTTTGTAAAAGACCCAAGCAAATTAGATCGGGTTCCCAACCTTTCTCTGGAAAACAGTTGACCGCTCCAAAATCTCGTAGCATAATAAGGTAACATCCGACTTAAAAGGGGAGGATTGATGCAGTACGTCTACTTTGTGAGCTATAGCTACACCTATGGCTTCAAAAAGCTTGGGTTTGGCAATGCCAGAGTTTTCTTACAGGAAAAGATAACCTCTCTTGAACACCTTGAAAACATCAGAGAATTCCTTGAAGGTACCCACCCGCCCAGGAAGAACGTTGTTATTCTCAACTTCCAGCTGCTGCGGGAAGAAGAAAGCATGGGTAGATAATTCCAACACAAAGCCGATGGAAGAAACCGTCGGCTTTTTCTTTTTCTAAAGCCCAAAGGAAAGGCCCGAGGGTTTATTCTCGGGCTGGAAATGCTAACTAGCACCAGATCCTAGACGGCGGAAGAGAAAACGCCAACTCGAACCAAATGAGTGTTACTTCACCGGCGGAAGAGAAATCGTGCTGACCTTCCTCATAGAAGCGAGGAAGACCTAATTGGGGATCAACAGCTTCTGCAGAACTTGAAAAACCACCCGCCTCGGCCTCGGCCTCGGTAATCTCGCCAAAGGTTTTGTACTCTAGCCCCATGATTCGCAACGGAAGATGCCACATCCCGTCGGCCGATACGCCTCGAACAACTTCCCTAATATCATAAAGGCGGTGTCCTGCCCTTATCGAAAGACGCCTGGGAGTTTGCAAAGCAAGCTCGGGCGGGAACCGACCCTCCATAATCAAATGTTGGATAGTCCCTTCCGGAACAACAATGTGCTCCAGAGACTCTGGTGAGAAATAAAGGTTCCTCAATCTCTTACCCTCCTTCTTGAATTAGGTACAGTTTACAACAGGGAATAAAAAAATCAAACCAAGATTGGTAAAATAACCCCGTGCCGCAAAAAAGTCCCAAACAGATCCAAGTAACCAAAGCCTCCGGGGAACGCGAGCCGTTCTTGCCCGAGAAGGTCCGCGAATCTATAAAAAGATCCGGCGCAAGCCGCGAACTGGCCAACGACGTCTTAAAACTAGTCGAACCCGAACTTTACGATGGGATTACAACCCACGAAATCTACCAGCGCGTCTTCCAGCATTTGCGGGAAATCGGCACCCATGTGGCCTCCAAGTACAGCCTTAAGCGATCCATTATGGAACTGGGACCTTCCGGCTATCCGTTTGAAAAGTTTCTGGCCAAAGTAATGGAGGCCGAGGGCTATCAAGTAACGGTAGGACAGCAGGTGCGAGGAAAATGCGTTTGGCACGAGGTTGATGTTATTGCCGAAAAAGACGGCAAAAAGCATCTGATCGAAGCCAAATTCCACAACAAAAGCGGGTTAAAGACCGATACCAAAGTGGCGCTTTACATTTACGCCCGGTTTTTGGACGCTTCCTCCGGGGACGGGTTTGATGAGGGGTGGCTTGTAACGAATACCAAACTGACGCGGGATGCGCGCATCTACTGCGAATGCGTGGGGTTAAATTACATGAGCTGGGACAAACCCCAAGGCCGCAGCCTGAGAGAGACGGTGGAAAGAAGCGGCCTTTACCCCGTTACCGTCCTCACCACACTAAACCGGCGCGAAAAATCCACCCTTTTGGGGGAGGGGATTGTAACCTGTAAGGATCTTTTGACCAATCTCAAGGCGATACCTCGAAGCAAAAGATCCAAGGTCCAAGAAGAAGCTCAAAAGGTCTGCAGCTTCAATAACGCAAGTTAATTGCATTTGCCTCACCAAATCTAGTAAAAATAAAGTTAGAGCGAGGTTTTCCTTACGGATCTCCTCGCTCAAAAAATATCCCGTGAAAAACCCTTTTTATACCTCATTATTTTTGCTAAACTTGGAAGGTCGCGCAAACCTACCCACGCCCCATGTGCGATTTCTAAACTAAATCCAAAATGGCCGAAAACGACACGCCAGAACAAGAGAATACTCAGCCTATTGAAGAGGCAGGAATAATAATAGCTCCCATAACCGCAGAGATGGAAAAGGCGTACTTGGACTACGCGATGAGCGTTATCGTTTCCCGTGCGCTTCCGGATGTAAGGGACGGATTAAAACCGGTGCAAAGAAGAATCATCTACGCCATGCACGAGCAAGGGATGAGCCCAACCTCCAAGTATTACAAGTGTGCGGCGGTTGTTGGCGAGGTTCTCAAAAAATACCACCCACACGGCGATATGGCAGTTTATGACGCTCTGGTTCGCATGGGGCAGGACTTTTCCCTGCGCTACCCAACCATCGACGGTCAGGGAAATTTTGGCTCGATCGACGGGGACTCCCCAGCAGCCATGCGGTACACGGAAAGCCGGCTGGCCCCTATAACGGATGAGCTTCTATCTGATATAGGCAAAAACACGGTAGACTTTGCCCAAAACTATGACGCCACATCGGAAGAGCCGACGGTTTTGCCGGCCGCCGTTCCCAACCTTCTTCTTAACGGTGCATCCGGAATTGCTGTTGGTATGGCAACCAACATCCCGCCCCACAACCTGGTTGAACTGATTGATGCGCTCAAAGCAATGGTAGGAAGTGCGAAGATCACGGGAGAAACAGACAACCCGCAAGTGTCTTACGAGACAACCGTTGAAGATTTGTTGGACTTCATCCAAGGCCCCGATTTCCCAACCGCTGCTCAAGCATACGGGCATGAAGAGATCGCTAAAGCTTACGCCACCGGCAAAGGGAGCATAGTAATGCGCGCCAAAACGGAGATAGTGGAGGAAGAAGGGAAAACTAAAATCATCACGACCGAACTCCCATATCAAGTAAACAAATCCAATCTTCTTACCAAAATGGCCGATCTAATGCGCAAAGACAAAATCAAGGGCATCAGAGCGCTGCGCGACGAATCTGACCGGGATGGGATAAGAGTGGTTGTAGAGCTGAAACGTGAGGCCCGGCCCCAAGCAATCCTTAACTATCTGTACAAACATACCGACCTGCAAACCACTTTCCATGCCAATATGGTGGCGCTGGTTGACGGACAACCGCGAGTTTTGACCCTCAAGGGAATGTTAGAGGAGTTTTTGCGGCATCGCTACACAGTCGTCTTAAGAAGAACAAGATTTTTACTCAATCAAGTTAAGCAGCGAGAACACATCCTGCAAGGGCTTAAAATCGCCCTTGACCACCTGGACGACGTTATAGAAACCATCAAAAAATCCAAAGACACCGACGATGCGCGGACGAACTTGGTTAAAAAGTTCGACCTCACGGAAATCCAGGCACAGGCAATCTTGGATATGCCTTTAAAGCGCCTTTCGGCACTGGAGCGGAAAAAGATAGAGCAGGAGCTTAAGGACATAGTTGAAGAGATTACCCGCTTGGAGCTTCTTATCTCCACACCCCAAAATATCTACAAGGCGATCGCCAAAGAGCTTGACGAAGTAAAAGAAACTTACGGTGACGAACGGAGGACCAAGATCTTTAAACAAAGAGCCGGAGAGTTCAAAGAAGAAGATTTGATTCCTAAAGAGGACGTTCTCATCACTCTGACTGAGGAAGGTTATATTAAGCGCCTCAAGACTGAGACCTACCGGCGCCAAGGCCGAGGAGGCAAGGGAGTTGTGGGTATGAAAACCAAAGAAGAGGACGTCATCACCCAGATGCTTTTTGCCTCCAGCCACGACGAAATACTCTTTTTTACAAACAAGGGAAGGGTTTACAAGCACCGGGCATTTGAAATACCGGAGGCGTCCCGAAAAGCCAAAGGAATAGCCGCGGTTAATCTCTTGGACCTTGAGCCGGAAGAAACAATCGTGGTTATGCTCTCCTTGGATCTAAAAGAGAAGGGAGAGACACCCAACTACTTGTTTATGGCTACGGACTCAGGAACCGTTAAAAAGACGCGTTTGGAAGACTTTAAAAACATCAGGCGGACCGGAATAGTGGCGATTAGGCTAAAACCAGATGAGGGTCTGGTTTGGGTTAAACCAACTTCTGGAGAAAACAACATAATGCTGATTACCAAAAAAGGCAAATCTATCCGGTTCTCCGAAAAGCAAGTAAGGTCAATGGGGCGAAGCGCCCGTGGGGTCAGGGGAATAAGACTGGGCAAAGGGGATAAGGTTATTGCAACAGAAGTCGTAAAAGATCCTGATGACCGTCTCCTAACTATCGCCGAAAATGGATTGGGCAAACGGACCAAACTAAGCGCATACAAGACCCAAAACCGGGGCGGGTCCGGAATGAAGACCACCCAGATAACGGTAAAAACGGGAGATTTGGTCTCGGCAAGAATCGTTGGAGAAGGGCAAAATGACCTCCTTTTAATTTCCGAAAAAGCTCAAGTTATCCGGCTCCCCCTTAAGCAAGTTCCAACTCTGGGGCGCGCCACCCAAGGCGTATACCTTATGCGCCTTAACAAACAGGACAAAGTTTCTGCCGTCACCTTCTTGGAAGAGGAAGAATCAGAAGAAAAAAAGACGCAAGAGAAGACCGAGAAGCCCCAACCAAAGGCGACACTTAAAAAATCCACACCAAAGAAACCCGCCAAGCCTAATAAGACTAAACCCAAACCAAAGTCCAAACCGAAACCAAAGGCGAAAAGAAAGAGGAGATAAAAATGCCAAGACGACAACCTTTTAAAGGAGTACCGCGGCCGCGAAGACCCAAAATCGCAACAGAAGGGCTAACCTTTGATGATGTTCTTTTAATACCCAAACGCTCTTCTGTAGCAACCCGAAAAGAAGTAGACACGTCATCGCAGTTAACCTCAAATATAAACCTGGCCGTACCTATAATTTCGGCAAACATGGATACCGTAACCGAAGCCGAAATGGCCGCTGCGATGTCTCAACAGGGAGGGATGGGTATAATCCACCGGTTTATGAGTGCGGATCTCCAAGTCGCACAGGTGGCCCGGGTTAAACGGTTGGAAGGGCTTATTATAAAAGATCCTTACACCGTTGGCCCCAAAGTCATGCTTTCGGAGGCCCGCGAGCTTATGGATAAATACGACACGTCCCTTATGGTTGTGGACCGGGACCATAAGCTTCTTGGCATTCTAACGCACCGGGATCTAACTTTTGAAAGAAACCTGAACAAGCCGGTATCAGCGGCGATGACCAAAAGAGAAAATCTTGTCACAGGAACGCTGGGAATATCGCTTAAAAGGGCCGAGGCGCTTCTTC
>JAUXIZ010000041.1 GCA_030620855.1 candidate division WWE3 bacterium | reverse complement strand
GGTTTTGGATCCACCAGCTGTTGAAATCGTAAAGTTGGGACACATCGTCCAAGATAATGGACGGTTGGTACCCAACCTCGTTGAGTTCCTTGATCGCCGCCGCGATTTGTCCGCGCGGGACTCGCAGGGCATCTTCCAACATACCAACGGTGTGTGGACCTTCACTTTTTAGTGCAGAGACTGCTCGAAGCTGCAGATCCGTAGCTTTTTCTGGATCCGGGATCCATTTGCGCTCGTTTGCTGCGTAGTCCTTGAAGTTGAAAGTGCGCACCAAAAACTCATCAGTCTGAGGAATGAACTCCACCACCCTGATGCCGATCTGGTTTTCGGAGGTGTGAACCTCCTGCAGTTGGTGCAGACCCGGGAGTGAGATGTATGGTCGAGGCTTTTCACCTCTGGGCCGTTGCAGACTCGAGGAGCCGCACCCGATTACCCATAAATCCGGCATGTCTTGGGAGGTTTGCTTAATCTCGTCCTCGATCAGCCGATCCGCGGGCGCGGAGTAGTACTTGCTCCGCCAAGAAGCCTTAAGCGGCATCAAGACCCAGATAACTTTGTTCTGGTGTTTGAGAGGCAGGCGAACCGACCTCTCGCCCCAAAACCGAATGTCAGGTCGAATGCGCGCAAGGCGCCGTGCGATCTCGGAACCGACCCACCCGTCGTAGTTTGGAGCGGGGGAGGTGCCAATGTAAATGCGGACAAGCTTTCTCCCGTCCAGCTTAAGCTGGGGGATTGCTTCGTTGATCTCACTGGTCCAATTGTCCAGAAGCCAATTTCTGGCTTGCTCGACATCGGGTACCTCTAGGCCGCCAGCGGTTTTGAGCGTAAATTCCTTTTCCCTCGCTAACTTGCGAAGCGCCGTTAAAGTAAGTTTCTTCTTGAGATGGGGGTAGGAAACTAACCCGGCGGCCAAAACGAGAAATCGTACTTTTTCCCGCTCGAACTGCTGAAAAGCCAAGTCAATGAAACCCTTCCTGAAACCGGGAGAACCCCAGTCCAAGCGGCTCATAAACCCGACCGTTTCGCTTCGACGGTGGAATTTAACAAAGTGGTTATTGTAGCCTCTGCGAGTCAGGTATCCCTTTCGGGAAGCCCTCTCGTGAGTACAATCAGCAATTGGGCAAAAGAAGCGTTCGCGGTCTTTTACGACACGAACAACAGGGTTCTGAATGCGATTGCGTTTCATTTCTCTCCTCTCCTTTTCCAAATATAGGATTTTGTTGGTAACGTTCTTGCCACAAGTTTATCATCAAAGCAAAAGAAAGGGAATCCTGAATTAGGATTCCCTGTTTCGTGATACTCTCAACCTTTCCAACCTTCTCATGAGCTTGTCCGAGGGCGCCCAGTTTTTTGGGAAGACCTGGCGCTCAAGAGCAAGGATGATCTCATCCGGAGACATCGAAGGAGGTGCCGATGAAGCCTTTTCGATGCTTCGCCGGTACTTGCGGTAATTACCACCCTTGAAAAGGTGCTTTACAAGAACGGTCATAATCTCCATCGGTGTTAGATTGCCAAAGAGCCTGTGCCAAACCCAGTGATCATCCGATGGGATACCTTTTAGGATGTTGCGGAAGCCGGCTCCACCTCCTCGTGAAGAGGGAAGGATGTGGTGCTTCTGCGAGAAGACTTTGCCTTTCTGGGTTGGCCAAGGAGGTTTGGGTTTAGTCATCTTCCCCCTCCCCATTAGGACCTGTGAGGAGGAGAGGGCTTTCTTCCGGCTTAAGTCGGTAGAGGGCCAGCGAAAATTTGGAGTCGCCGTCACCTTTTCTGGTGTCTATCCGCATTTGAATATGATCGCCGTCCTTAATCAGACCTTCGTTTACGAACTCCGATATGCGAGTGACAATCCTCTTCTCGATAAGGCGCTTTAGCACCCGGGCTCCAAGACTTCTGTCGCTCATAGATTCATCAAGTAGAGCTGTACGCACTGCAGGCGTGTAGGTAACCACGAACTGAGGCTTTGGCTTTGTGCTCATGTTGATGCGGTTTTGAAATTTAATGAGTTCCAGATCTAGGATCTGATCGTAATCACTTCGAGTTAGGAAATGAAATACAACCAGCCGGTCCAACCGGTTTATAAACTCTGGAGCAAAATCCCGCTTGGCCTTTTCCTTAACCACTTGGTAGATTCGTTGGTTAATTTGCATCACTTCCTCATCAGTTATCTTGGAGATGTCCCGATGAGAATCACTGGTCCTTAAACCAAATTCCTGCCCATCAAACTCTTTGAGGATCTCGGCCGCTCCAAGATTTCCGGTGAGGATGATGATTGAACTCGTGAAGTCTACTTCCTCATTACGGTTGTTTATGATCTTGCCTTCGTCAAGAATCTTGAGAAGGACGTTGGCAAACGAGCTTTGCCCACCATCTCTCCAGTTTCGGGTGAGGAGGGCCTTTTCGGCCTCGTCAAAGACCACCACCCGGGGCGCTTTGCCGCCCGCAAGCCGGGGTGTAATGTCGTTCCCAACGTAGGATGGGGGAGAACCCATGAGGGTAGTTATAGAATGTTCCAAGGAACCGCTAAGATTGGCGCAGTCAATTATCCAAATGTTGGGGATCTCGACCTCATCAACTGGAATATCAACTTTTCGGTTCTGCTTGTGAAGAGGGCAGATGGCCGGAACTTCAATGCCCCTGTCCTTATCCTTTTCCGTTACCTCAAAATTGCACTCGTCAAATCGGCGGCACTTCCAAACTTTGTGCGTTTTCCAAGAGTTCGCCAAAACCTTGGTTGACAAGGTTTTGCCGCTGCCGGTAGGACCAAAAAATGCAAGGGTAGCGATCGGGTGTTCAGGATCTTTCAGCCCGGCGTAAGCGCGCTCCATCGCTCTTGCGATCTCGCGAATAGGACGGTCTTGTCCGATAACGTACTCCCGCATATGGTTTTCGATATGCGCTACGGGGGACTTGCGGACTTTAGGAAGGACCAGCTTCTTTGACATCTTTATCCTCCTTTATAATGTCCGGATTCAGTTCTTCTTCAGTGAATTCTTGATCCAGATAATCTGGATCGAGTTCGGAATCGAATGGAAATTGATCGACTTCCGCTTCTTCCTCGTTCTCGGGCGTTGGGACATCTTCAAAAATCATGAGATAAGGGTGCTTGGTCGTGGCATCGCGCGCGATTACCCAGTCAAAATCGGCGGTTGGGTCGGCAAGACCCAAGAAGGTATAAAAGGAATACAGATACATTGCAAGACTTATGGCTGGTTCAGGGTAGGTCTTGACCCAATTTTTGCTCAAGCGGATCTGCATAACGATCCTTCGTTTCATCTCGTCCTCCTTACTTCAGAGTGGTTTTTACGTGCTTATAGGGAAAAGAATAGCACGCTGGTTGGCTGTAGTAAACTAGGGTATCTGGTATCTATGAGATGAATTTGCTAAGGGGAGTTAAAAACTTAATCGGCGGTTCGCCAATAAAAGAAGATAAAGATTTCGTTGAGAAAGCTTCGATTGATGAAAAGGTCGAAAAAAGCATCCGGGTTATTGAGGAGACCTACAGGAGGTTTCCTCACGACAAAATTGCTCTGGCTTGGACGGGCGGCAAAGATAGCACCATCCTTTTGTGGATAGTCCGCGAGCTTGCTAAAGAAAAAGGGTTTCCTCTGCCTCACATTATGTTTATTAATGAGGGTTACGTATTTGAGGAGGTTTGGGAGTTTGCCGACAAGCTGTCCCGAGATTGGAATTTTACTTACCACATCGCCCAAAACGATGATGTTCTAAAGCAAGTCAAAAAGG
>JAUXIZ010000004.1 GCA_030620855.1 candidate division WWE3 bacterium | reverse complement strand
TCAAGGAAAGATCTCCCCTTCCGATCTCGAAGGGCTTCTAAACGAGGTAGATCATCAACTACTAATTGTCCAAGCGATCCTCCAAAAAGGCGGGGACGACGAAGCCCCGATCTGCTGCTTTCAAACGGATCCGGACGGCAAAATCGGCTGCGGACGGTACGTCGACGGAGAATATCAGCTCGACATACTCGCTCCTTTGGACGAGTTTGTGGAGTATTGCTTAAAATGCCGAAAGGAACGGAGTGATGAGTTACCCAGCGCACAAGGAAGTGCAAAAAGGGCTCGGATCCTCCACTATCTTCCCCTTGAGGAGATTCTGGACGATTTGGAGAAACTTCACTTCGCCCAACAGGCTATGGAGCATCTCCACGTTCCCCTTACCTTCGACGAGGATCTGATGGCGCAAGCCCAACTGATCCTCCCCCGCGCCAAATCTCTCCCGTACTTTCAGGAAAAATTTTCCCTGGATTTCCGCGAGGCCTACTTTGGCAAGGGTGAAGGCAACTCAACACACGTTGGGTTTGGAGTCGTTCGAATCAGTCAAAGCGCCAAGGGTGAATGCGCTGCCTACTCCCACCTGGCCCACGAAATTTGTCATGTGCTGGCTGGGATAGGTGCAGGCAACGAGACCATCATCACAACGCTTGGTCTGGAAACGAACGCAGCCTTGGCTCTGGCGGGAGACAAAAATCACGAGATATCTCTCTATCGGATTCTGAAAATCCTGGCCGCTTACACCGGGTACGTAAAGGCACGCTGGACCGGTCAACGCGATCTTTGGGCAGAGCTGGTCTATAGCCTATTCCCCGAAGATGTAGCTAAGAAGATCGAAGAAAAGTACCAGAAGAGTATGGAAACGGAGTTTGCACCTGACTACTTCGTGTTCGGGGCTCCGGATTACCACTACCTGCTGATACCATATCTTTCCTTCAAGGAAGCGTTGCGGGAAGGTCGGAATTACATCGCTAAGGACGATGTTTTCGATCGGGACACTGCAATCCCGAGGCTGGCGCAAATTCTAAGGAGAGAACTGGCTTAACCTAAGACACATACGCGAGGGCATCCTGCTCCCTCGCGTTTTCTTTTTATACGATTTTGGAAAGAAAACTATCCCTGTGAACTTCGCAGGGACCGTGTTTAATCAACATTTCACGGTGGAGCTCGGTCGCGTATCCTTTATGAGAATCAAATCCGTACCGCGGGTGAGATTCGGAAAGCTTCACCATATGCCTATCCCGAAATACCTTGGCCAAAATAGAAGCCGCCGCTATGGTGGATGATAAGGTGTCGCCAAACTTTATGGGAATTTGCTTTTTCGCTGAAAGAAAGGAAACCTTGAAGTAATCGATCAAAACCTTATGGGGATCAAGGCCCATCCCCTCAAAGGCCTTCTGCATTGCAAGCTCGGAAGCTCCATTTATCCCTAACTCTTCTATTTCCCAAACTTCAGCACTCCCCACAGACCAGGCAAGTGCTCTTCCCGTTATAAGAGGAGCAAGCTCTTCTCTTTTTTGCGGTGTAAGTTTCTTGGAGTCATTGACCTTAAAAGCTAGCTTTACATCTTTGGGGAAAATAATGGAAGCGGCAAAAACCGGACCGGCCAAAGCTCCCCGCCCCGCCTCATCCAACCCGGCAACAAGCTCAACTCCGCTTGCCCAAAGCTCTTTCTCATGCGAAAAATCGGGGAACTTCTGCTTTGCCACCTTAACGAGTTTTGACCGACTTAAGAGTTGGAAGATCTCTAAGGTAGTAAAGCTTTGCCCGGCGGGCTTTGCCCTGCTTTACAACCTCGAGTTTCTCCAAGTTTGGGGAATGGAGCGGGAAGATCCGCTCAACTGCGATTCCGGCGGCGGCGATTTTTCTGACGGTGATGGTTTTGGAAGTACCGGAGCCCTTTTGGGCTATTAAAACGCCTTCAAAAAGCTGCACCCGCTCCTTGTCTTCCTCTTTTATCTTGTAATGAACCCGGATAATGTCTCCCGACTTAAAATCCGGAGTTTGAGACTTCTTGGGTTCTTCCTTTTCCTTCTTCTTTTTTTTGGCTTCCATTAGACTTTAATCCGAACACCTTTTTTAACTTTAAAGACCAGTTTACCACCGGCCAAATCAACCGCAACGGTATCTCCTTTCTTGTAATCGCCGGACACAATCCCGTTTGACACCGGGTTCTCAATTTCCTTTTGGATCAAACGCCTCAAGGGGCGGGCACCCATATCCGGATCAAAACCCTTCTTCGCCAAGAAATCCCTTGCTTTTTTAGAAGCTTCAAGCTTAAGCCCTTGCGAAGCAAGAAGCTGCCCGCTTCTTTCGATGAGAAGATCAGCGATTTTCCGAACCTGTTTTTGGCTGAGAGAGTGGAAAACCACAACCTCATCAACTCTGTTCAAAAACTCGGGGCGGAAGCTTTTTTGAAGCTTAGACATGAGGTTATCCTTAAGCTCATCAAAATCCCGCTGGGAATCCTTGTCACCGCCAAACCCAACTCCAATTTGTGAAATTTCGCTTGTACCGATGTTGGAGGTCATAATAAGAATGGTGTTTTTAAAGTCCACGGTTCGCCCATGGGAATCGGTAAGGCGCCCATCTTCCAAAATCTGAAGAAGAATATTAAACACATCCGGATGCGCTTTTTCGATTTCGTCCAAAAGGATTACCGAAAAAGGCTTCCGCCTTACGGCTTCGGTCAGCTGACCGGCATCGTCGTACCCGACGTATCCCGGGGGTGATCCGACCATCCGGGAAACTGTGTGCCGCTCGGCATATTCAGACATGTCGAGGCGAATCATTAGCTCCTCATCTCCGTAAAGCGCTTCGGCTAGAGCTTTGGCAAGCTCAGTCTTGCCGACCCCGGTCGGACCGAGGAAGATAAAAGAACCGATCGGCCGGTGCGGATCCTTAAGACCGGCCCGGGCACGCCTTATGGCGGAAGAAACCGCAGAAACGGCATCGTCTTGCCCGACAATCCGCTCATGCAGCCTGTCCTCCAGCTTGCTCAGCCGTTTACGCTCGTCTTCCGAAAGATCCTCAACCGGAATGCCGGTTATGGCAGCAACAACTTTAGCAATATCGGAATCGGTAACTTCTGGAATGCTCTCCAAATCAATCCCGGCCTCCTGGGTCTCTTTATCGAGCGCACCGGAAAGTTCTTCAATGTGCTCCATCTCAACCAAGGTCTTTCTTGGTTTGGACCGGAGGTCTTTAAGCTCGCGGGAAATTTTAGTTAACTTTGGGGGTCGGGAAACTATATTATCAAGCCGTTTTTTAGCGGATGCCTCATCAAGCAAATCAATAGCCTTATCCGGCAAAAATCTATCCGAAATGTAGCGGCTGGAAAGCTCCACCGCCATCTCAAGCGCTTTGTCGGAAACTCGGACTCTGTGATGGTTCTCGTAGTAAGGGCGGAGACCCTTGAGAATCTCTAAAGTCTCCTCAGGGCTCGGTTCTTCGACTTTTACCGGCTGGAACCTCCGCTCCAAAGCCCCGTCTTTTTCCACATGCTTGCGGTACTCATCCAAGGTTGTAGCGCCGATGCACTGCAGCTCTCCACGCGCCAGAGGCGGCTTAAGCATGTTTGCGGCATCAATTGCTCCCTGCGCCGCACCGGCTCCGACGATGGTGTGCATCTCGTCAATAAAAAGAATAATCTCGCCTTTGGCTTTCACAACCTCATCAACGGCCTTTTTAAGCCGGTCTTCAAATTCCCCCCGGTGCGAAGCTCCAGCAAGCATGAGGGCCAGATCCAAAGCAATAATTCTTTTGCCCTGCAAAGTTTCCGGGATTGATCCATCAACAATCCGCTGAGCCAAACCTTCCGCAATCGCGGTTTTTCCGACTCCCGGGTCGCCAATTAAAACCGGGTTGTTTTTTGTTCTTCTGGAAAGTATGTGGATAACCCGCTCAATCTCCTTTTGACGGCCAATAACAGGGTCCAACTTGCCTTCTTCGGCAAGCTTGGTAATATCCCGACCATAAAGGTCCAGCGTGGAACTCTTTCTCCCGCCGGAGCGAACCTCCTCAGCACAAACCTCACAAAGGTAGATAATGCTAGGGCGCCCGTTAACCAACTGTTGAGTCTGGAAAACAGCTTGTCTTTTCCCGCAGTTTTGACAAATCATATCTTTATTTAAAACCAGTATAAACCACGCCTTAGCAAAGTCAAGAGTACTCTGCTAAAGTGAGGGAGCCGCTCCTCTATTTACTAATAATACCTCAATGCTCCCAAACATCGGAAATTACGGCGTCAACCTTAACCGGAACTTCCTTTAAAAA
This sequence comes from candidate division WWE3 bacterium, assembly GCA_030620855.1. Classification (GTDB taxonomy): domain Bacteria; phylum Patescibacteriota; class WWE3; order 9FT-COMBO-53-11; family 9FT-COMBO-53-11; genus JAUXIZ01. Next base: position 15,047 of record JAUXIZ010000004.1, on the reverse strand, counting down.
CCTCTCCCCCGCCCTTTTCATCTCTTCCCCCACAATTTTAACCGTCCTTTTTGCTTGATCCTCCCTTGCCTCAACCACAATCTCATCATGAACCGTGTGGATGGGAGTTGCATCCAGCCCTTCGCGCCTTATCCGATCCCGCACGTATATCAAAGCCAATTTGGTCATATCCGCAGAAGTTCCTTGGATTGGAGTATTTTTGCCTTGGCGCTCAATATAGGCAACCTGCCTTTCCCACCCCGGCTCTCCAGGATTAGCTTTTTGGTAGTACCTCTTTCTACCGCCCAGAGTTGTGCTGTATCCTACCCGAACCGCTTCTTTGGCCACCTTTTCCAACCAGGCGGCGACTCGGTTGTATTTTTTGAAGTATTTCTGAAGAAGCTGCTTTGCCGCATCCTCCGACACGCCAAGCTGGACGCCAAGAGATCTTGCCCCGCGCCCGTACATAAGCCCAAAGTTTATGGACTTGGCCTGGAATCTTGTGTCTTTATCGATCTTATTGATAGGGATACCAAACATTTGGGAAGCAGTAAGGGTATGAAGATCCTGGTCATCTTTAAATGCCTTTACAAAGACGGGGTCTCCGGAAAGCTCGGCCAGCAGTCTTAGCTCGATTTGCGAGTAGTCCGCAATAACCAACTTATAACCTGGCGCGACGATAAAACACCTGCGAAACAAGGAGTCGGTCGGGATTTGCTGGAGGTTCGGGTTGGAACAGGCAAAACGGCCGGTATCTGCACCGATTTGTAAATAATTGGGGTGGACTCGTTTTGTTTTCTTATTTATCTTTGAAAGCAGATTTTCCCCAAAGGCGGTGATGAGCTTCTCGTATCCACGGTATTCGAGCAAAAGTTTAGTCAAGGGGTGGTCATACTGGGAAAGTATGCCCTCGCCAGTTGACGGTAGATCAAGCCCCACTTTTCGAAAAGCGTCCAAAACTTGGGAAGGAGAATTTAGATTCACAACATCCGCCTTATTGCCAAAAAGATCCGTTTGTGTGTGGTTAAAGTGGGGACGCAATTCCGTTTGAATCTTTTGGGCAACTTCCTTTGCTTTCTTTTGGTAGTCGGTTATAACCTCCCGCCAGCGTTTAACATCAATCAAAAAACCCTTTAGCTCCATCTCCGCAACCGCGGGGACGAGTTTAAATTCAAGGTTGGCAATTTTGTCCAAACCTTCTTTCTTTAAAGCCTCATTTTGGGCTTTATACACAGGGAAAAGAACCAGAACATCGGAGGCAGCGTAATCAAGCTGTTTTTTGGAGAAATCTCTGGTATGGTTGGCAAAAGTTTCGCGGGTTTCTTTGGCAAGCTCCACCCCCAAATATTTTTGCGCAATCGCTCCTAGGGAATTTTCCCTTTTAATGCCTGTGGTCAAAATCCTCTCCGCCAAAAATGTATCAAAAATGTTTACAATTTCGATCCCAAGATTTTGTTTGAGATGGGCGTAGTCAAACTTTGCGTTTTGGGCAATTTTTAAAATTTTCTCGTTGGAAAGAATTTCTTTGAGAGGCGCAAGATCAAGCTTTCGCGCGTCAAAAACATAAGCCCTCTCCGGGGTTCCTATTTGCACAAGAAGAATAGTTGTATTGTGGGGATCCAAACTTGTGGCCTCCAAGTCGACGGCTAAAACATCGTGCTTTTTAAGCTCCTCAACTGCAAACCCCAATTTTTGCGGATCGTCTATAAGCTCGTAGCTGGTTTTTTGTTCAAGAAGTTTTAACTCAGGCATTTAGCAAATCTTTTAAAACTTTTGCTCCTTCCTTGGGATCAATTTGGCCTTTGGTTTCTTTCATCAGCTGACCCAAAAGAAACTGCAAAGCGGCCTTCTTACCTGATGCATAATCGCTTACTGCGGCCTGGTTGTCAAGGACTACTTCCTCCGCAGCCTTAAGCAATTTCCCTTCAGATAAAAGTTCTTTTTTCTCCTCTTTACCTAACGCCTTAAGAATACCCTCTGCACCTAGTTTTTTGGGATCCCCAAAGCGTCTGTTAATAACAATGTTTGCCGCATCTTTGCCTTCTAAACTACTAAGAAGGCCATCAAAAATCTCCGCCAACTTTTTGTCCAAAAGAAGAACTTCAGCATACTGCTTGGAAAGCCCGAGGCTTAAATACTTTTCTCTAATTTCCTTCGGCGTCTCAAGCTTTTTTGAAACTTTAAAAGACTTTGAGGTCAGAGGCGGTAGATCCGGCTCCGGGAAGTACCTGTAGTCAAAGGCCTCTTCTTTTGTTCTTTGAGAAAATGTTGTACCTCGCTTCTCGTCAAACCCCCGAGTCTCCTGAGAAACGCTTCCGCCTTTTGCAAGGATCTCTTCTTGACGGGAAATCTCCACCTTTAGCGCCTTTTCTGTAAAACCAAAAGAGTTAATGTTTTTAAGCTCCACTTTATACGGCGGGAGAGTTTTTTCACCGGTTTTTTTAAGCGAAACGTTGGCTTCCAGCCGCATTGAACCCTTTTCCATATCCGCATCGGAAACCCCAAGATGGACAATCAACTTTCTCAACTCTTTTAGGAAGGTTTTCGCGGAAGCAGGATCGGAAAACACCGGCTCCGTCACAATCTCGATCAAGGGCACGCCCGAGCGGTTAAAATCCACCAAAGTTGTGGAGCTTTCGTGCACAAGCCTGCCCGTATCCTCCTCAAGATGTACTCGAGTAATTTTAACGCCTTCCAAACTTCCCAAAACTCCAATCGGACCCGAATATTGGCTAATCTGGAACCCTTTTGGAAGGTCCGGGTAGAAGTAATTTTTCCGCTCAAACTGCGAAAAATCGGCAATTTCACAGCTTAAAGCTTGGGCCAAAAGGACGGTCCTTTCTACTGCAGTTCGATTGGGAACCGGAAGGGCCCCCGGCAAACCGAGGCAAACTGGACAAGTTGCGCTGTTTGGCTCCTTGCCAAAAGTATCTGCGGGACAGCCGCAAAACATCTTTGATTTAGTTTTTACCTGGACATGCACTTCCAGGCCAATTACTGGTTCAAATTTCATATTCGTGCCCCCAAATGCGTGAAACCTCGTTTGAATTTTCCCAGCATTTCACGAGCCACAAGAACCGTAAGGTCAAAATCCGCCTCGTGAACCAAGGCATTTCGCATCTTGTGCGCATCCCAAAGACCTTGGTAAATGTCCGGCGGGAACGCGGCTCTTGCGTTTTTGAGCCGCTCCCCCATCGCCTCCCCTGGAGAAATCTGGGTCAAAGCATAATCCAAAAGCTTGTCCGCCCGAATTACCGCCTCTTTGAAGGCGCTTGGCCTTCCTGTTCCAACAAGCTCCTCTACCCCACTCCAATCGCTGGCAAGCTTATCTTTGTCATAAGGCTTAAGAAAACCAAGCTCAGACCGCTGCAGCTTATTCTTTTTCTTCTTAAACAAAAATCCTAAGACCATTTCTCCTTCTCCAAAAGCTCCCCCACCGAAAACAAAAGCTCCTCGGAGAACTTAGGCCCAATAAGCTGAGCCCCAACCGGCAAACCGCCTATTTCTCCAACCGGAACCGAAAGACCTGGTAAACCGGCTAAGTTGGCCGGAATGGTAAAGATATCGGACAGATACATAGAAAGCGGATCTTTTTTCTCCCCGATCTTAAAGGCTGTGGTCGGGGTGGTGGGGGTCAAAACCACATCCACCTTCGCAAATGCCTTCTCAAAATCCTGCGAGACTAATGTGCGCATCTTTGCCGCTTTAAGATAAAACTGGTCGGTATACCCTGAAGAAAGCGCAAAAGTACCCAAGATGATGCGCCGCTTGGGTTCCTCGCCAAAGCCGGTCCCCCGCGACTTTAAGTAAAGCTCCTCGATATCTTTCGCCCGAGTCTGATATCCGTATCTTATCCCATCAAAACGAGCCAAATTGGCGGAAACCTCAGACGGGGTAATAATGTAGTAAACCGCGATCCCGTACTGCGTGTGCGGAAGCGAAATCTCCTCTACCTGGGCCCCCAAACCTTCCAAAAACTCGGCCACTTTTTCAATCCTCAAAGAAATTTTCTTATCCAAACCCTTTCCAAAGTATTCTTTAGGCAAACCGACTCTGAGATTTTTAATTCCTACTAATTTAGTAGGAGTTCGCTCAACTGATGTTGCATCGTACCGGTCTTTTCCGGAGATAACGTCAAAAAGGTAGCGGGCATCGGTGACGGTTCTTCCAAGCGTGCCAACCTGGTCAAGCGAGGAGGTTAAAGCTATAACCCCGTACCGCGAAACCGCGCCGTATGTTGGGCGAAGCCCTACCACCCCGCAAAAGGCCGCCGGTTGTTTAATAGATCCCCCAGTATCGGTACCAAGCGCCGCCGGAGCAAATCCTGCCGCTACCGCTGCGGCAGATCCCCCGGAGGAACCGCCCGGAACTCTTTCTAAATCGTGGGGATTTCTGGTCGGGCCGTAAGCCGAGTTTTCCGTGGAGGAGCCCATCGCAAACTCGTCCATGTTGGTCTTTCCCAATATAATAGCTCCGCCATTAAGCAATTTCGACACGACTGTTGCGTCATACTGCGGAATATATTCTTCGATGATCTTGGACCCGGCAGTCGTCCTTAAACCTCGGGTTGAGATGTTGTCTTTTACCGCAATCGGAACTCCAGCGAGTTTCCCATTCTTGGATTTAGAAGAATCAACATTTTTTGCCCTACCTAACGCTTCTTTGGCAAAAACAGTTATGAAGGCATTAAGGTCATCTTCTTTTTCGTCAATTGCTTTTAGATAATGCTGGAGAACTTCAACCGAGCTGAACTCCCTTTTTCGGATGCCGACCGCCAACTTTTCCAGTGAAAGATCTGTAATCCCGCTCATAAAATCTTTGGAATCTTAAAAAACCCTCTGCTCTTTTTTGGAGCATTGGAAAGAGCCTCTTCTTGAGTTAAAATTCTCGCTTTCTCAATCTCGTCATCCCGCAAAGCGTCGGTCAATCCGGTGGTCTGGAATGTAGGCTCAACTTTAGAAAGATCAACTTCATCCATCTTTTTAATATGAGCCAGAATATCGCTCAACTGCTTGGAAAATTTCTTGCTTTGCTTAGGGGTTAAATGCAGCCTGGCAAGACGGGCAATATAATCAATATTAAACCTAGGAACATTGCTCATCCCTTAAAAATTAACATATTCTTCCGCCTAAAAAATCGCCGGGGAAAACGCTAGAACTTTACTTCCGGTGTTTCTCTTTCTTCCGCTCCCGCTTCAAAAAACTCCGATGGTCCAAAACCCAGAACCGAAGCCAAAAGCACGTTCGGGAAAGATTTGATCGTGATGTTGTAATCGCGAACGTTCCCGTTGTAAAACTGCCGGGCATAAGAGATCTTATCTTCCGTACCGGACAATTTTTCCTGGAGATCTTGGAAGTTTTGAGATGCTTTAAGGTCGGGATAGTTTTCGGCAACCGCAAAAAGGCTTTTGATAGCGCTTGTAAACATGTTGTCCGCCTCTTCATATTCCTTAACCGTCTTTGCGGACAAGATGGCAGAGCGGGCTTTAGTCACATTTTCAAAAACCCCTTTCTCGTGCTTTGCATACCCTTTTACCGTTTCCACCAAATTGGGGATAAGGTCGGCGCGGCGCTTCAGCTGAACGTCGATCTGACTCCACGCTTCTTCCACCTTTGTTATTGCCCGAACAAGCGTGTTGTAAAGGAAAAACACAAAAAGGCCCACAACTAATAAAAGAACTAATAATATGTAGATTACTTCCAAAGAATAATCACCTCCTTATACCAAAAAGTTTAGCAAACTTAGAAGCTCCTCTGACCGTTAAAATATCTTGGCTTTCGCACCACTCCCGCCTTGCCACGGAAACCCCAAATCTTAAGTTTCAAAATGCTTCGGGGGATAATTTATGAAGATCCAAAGATTCGAGTTGGGTTTTGGAGCGGGATACGGGAGTCGAACCCGTCTTTCTACCTTGGGAAGGTAGCGTTGAACCGCTCAACTAATCCCGCCTGGCGGTCCCGACCGGATTTGAACCGGCGATCTCCTGATTGACAATCAGGCGTGTTAAACCAGGCTACACCACGGGACCTCAAGGCTTAACTAGATAATTTTAACAGAGGGACAAGATTGTTAAAACTTGGTAACATTTCAGAAGATGGCTAATCTGGGAATTGACATAGGTGCAAGCAAAATTTACTATGTTGCGCTCGATGGCAACAAACGGTTATCGGAGGGACACTTTAATCTAACTCCTCAAGCTACGGAAACAGTTTTGGAAATCTGCAATAAGATTAAGTCCGATTTGCAAGAGAAGGGTATTCAGATCGAAAAAATCGGTGTAGGAGCTCCCGGGCTGCCGAAAGACGGGACGCTAAGCTACGCTCCAAACTTTACCGCTTTGGTAGACTTTCCCCTGGCTCAAGAAATCGCCAAAATATTCGGCAACGTTCCGATTGTAATCCACAACGACGCCAATGCCTTCACTTACGCAGAGGTTGCACTGGGAGCCGCAGCCGAATTCCAAAACGTTGCGGGGCTTACTCTTGGCACCGGGCTCGGGGGAGGGCTTGTGATAAACGGGCGGCTTTACGTAGGAAAAGGAGGCGCAGAAATTGGACACACCATTTTAAACCTCCAGAAAGATGAGGAAGCGGAAAACCTCATTTCCTCTAAATTTTTTAAAAAATTGGGAAAGGATCCGATCAAAGTCCGCCAAAAAGCCGAAGCTGGAGATAAAGAAGCAAAAGCGTTATGGGAAGAGTTTGGAAGAAATCTCGGGCATCTTGTTGCTAATATCGTAAATATCCTTGATCCCCAAGCGATCGTTGTGGGAGGCGGGATGGCGGATGCTTACGAACTTTTCATCAAGGGGGCAAAATCGGCTGCTTCCAAGCATATTGTCAGCCCGGAAAGCAAAGACGTGCCCATCCTAAAATCTACCCTCGGCCCAGCGGCGGGATCAATTGGATGCGCGCTTCTCGCTGGCTGATAGAATAGTTATTGTTGCCGACGTAGCTCAGTTGGTAGAGCGGCCCCTTCGTAAGGGGCAGGTCCTCGGTTCGATCCCGAGCGTCGGCTCCATAATCATGCGAAAGTCGAGAAAATACATCGTAAAAAGGAAAAGAAACCTCAAGAAAAGCTGGAAATCGCTAAGCCGAGAAGATAAAAGCGATTTAGCGAGGTTTGTGAAGGTTCTTGGAATTACCTTCCTTATTATCTTTGCGGTCTATTACATAGGAGTAAACGGGCTAACTCACATTGGCGGATTTTGGTCAATCTTTACCGGAGAAAGAGGCGAGGTTAGAGGAGACACTGTCGCTCCCCCGCCCCCGACACTTGCCCCAATCGCACAATACAGCAAATCCAAAGAAGTAAACATAAAAGGAAACGCGGAGCCGGGAGCCGAAATAACGCTTTTTGTGAACGGCGAAGAAGCAGGCAAAGCAATAACCGAAGCCGGAGGGACATTCAGCTTTTCCAAGGTTCTCTTGCCTAAGGAAGGAAAAAATACTATCGATGCGATAGCAACCGACAAATCCGGAAACCAAAGCAACAAATCCGCAAAGCTGATCGTAACCCGGGACACAAAGAAGCCAAAGCTGGAAGTAGCAAAGCCAAGCGACGGTCAAACCTTTTCCGGGGAGGACAATCAAATAAAAGTCAAAGGAACGACCGAAGCCGGGGCAACGGTAAGGGTGAACAATAGCCAAGCGCAAATGCGGGCAGGCGGTGTTTTCGAAACTACGGTCGTCGCAACCGAACCGGGAAGCATAAAAATAACCGTTACGGCAACCGATAAAGCCGGCAACGAAAGGAAGGTCGAGTTAACAGTCGCTTACGAATAAGGTAAAGCCCTTCTAAACCTCCAAAACGCGCCCACCAGAAGAATCAGAATCAAAACCTCCGCAAAAATCGTGGCAAAGAGAGAAGCGTAGTAGGAAAACCTAGGTATAAAAAGAACGTTTATTAAAACGTTGGAAAAGGCCGCGACCGCATAAATAAGGGGTAGAATTTTTTCCTTGCCGACGGTTATCAAAAACCATTGCAAAGGCGCCGATACAAAAAACAGGGGCAAAGAAAGGGTTAAAATTCGAAGCACTAAAGAAGAGGCCTCGAAACTTTCCCCTCCCAATACAAAAATAAGGAAAGGGGCCAGGGGGAAAACAACAAGAATCAAAACTGCGGACGCCGCCAAAAGAACGCCAAGGGCCTGACTTAGCCTTTTATACAAAACGCCAATGCTCTGCTTGTGATCCAAAAGCATAACCGGATAAAGCGCATTCACGAAAAAGATCGGAATCGGCAAAATATTTTCGAAAACCTTGTAGCCCAGCCGGTAAATCCCCACCGCCTCCGCGGAATCCAACGCTCTAAGCAAGAACACATCCGCCATGGAATTTATTTGGGAAAAAATCAGCATCAAGCCAATCGGAGAAGATAAAATAAGAAGCCGGCGGATCCACCTGAAATCCCAGGCGAACCGGGGCCTTTCGGAAATTTTTCCCGAGAGCAGAAAAGCCACAACACCTAAAACAAAAGCGGTAGCTGCCCAAGCGGCTACAAAGAACAAGAACCCGGCTCCAGCCAAAAACCCCCAAACTACCAAGCCCGCCGTAGCCAAATGCGCTACTATGCCAGCCAAAACAGATAAGTCGTACCGCAAATTGTGCTGAAAGAGAGCGTTTAGGCTAACAAAAACTCCTTGAGTAAACACAGTAGTTAGGGCAACGATAATGCCTAACCTAATCAAGGGATCGTGCGGGTAGAAGAAAGCATAGGCCAAACCAAGCACTAAAGAAACCGCCGCCAAAACCATCCGCAAACTCAAAAGGCTTCCGAACTTTTTAACATGATTGCTATCTTGAGCAACCTCGCGCAGAAACACCGCATTCAAGCCGAAATCCCCCACGAGATACAAAAAGGTAGGAACGGTAGTTGCCAAGATATATTCTCCAAACTGTTCAACCCCCAAGGCTCTTGTAATAAGAGCCAAAACCAAAATATTGGTCAAAATACTAAAACCCTTTCCGGCTAATTGATAAAAAGTATTTGCAGCAATTTTTCTCCAAGTCATAAAAGTGGTGGAGAGTACAGGATTCGAACCTGTGACCCCCTCGATGTGAACGAGGTGCTCTGCCCCTGAGCTAACTCTCCGCTACTGACTGGTGCTACCTAACTATTCTATAATAGCCCCGTGCTCTTCAAGTTTTTTAAGGGTCTAATCGATTTCTTGTTGGAAGTAGCTGAGACGGCCGTCTTAGCTGTTATCTTATTTTTGGCTCTGTATCTTTTTCTGGTTCGACCACACCAAGTTAGAGGAGATTCGATGCTACCAACCTTTAAAAACGGGGAATATCTTCTTACCGAAATGGTTAGTTATAACCTGCTAAAACACGAGCCTCAGCGCGGCGACGTAATTGTCTTTCGCTCCCCACAACAACCAAACCTAGATTTTATAAAAAGGATAGTTGCCCTCCCCGGTGAGAAAATAAAAATGCAGAACGGGGATGTTTTCATAATAAATACGGGGAATCCGCAAGGCTTTTTGCTTAATGAGTCCTACATCCAAGAAGGGACGGAAACCTTTGGCAGGCGAACTATTCAAGACGGAGAGATATTTTCCACCGAAGAAGGTTATGTGGTTTTGGGAGACAACCGGGAACGCTCTTCCGACTCTCGAGAATGGGGAATCATTAAAGTCGATGAAATTATCGGAAAGGTTTGGGTTAGATACTGGCCACCGCAGGTATTATCATTTATAAAATCCCCTAGTTATATTGAAACAGACTAGGAAACGGAAACGACCTTTTTACCCCGGCGGTCGGAAAAGGAAACTTTGCCCTGCTTTAAAGCAAAAAGAGTAAAATCACGACCCATTCCCACGCCCTCGCCCGGAGCAAACGTCATTCCTCTTTGCCTTACAATAATCGCTCCGGATGGTACCTCCTGCCCTGATCCCACTTTCAGCCCCAGTCGCTTGCCGGCAACTCTTGTGGCTTGTCTTGCTTTTGCACCTCCTGCTTTCTTATGCGCCATATCTTTACCTTCCTACGCTTATGCTTTCCACCTTAACTTGGCTTAAATCCGCTCTAAAACCCTTCTTCCTCCTGTAGCGGGCCTTTGCTTTGTAAGTCATAACATCAATCTTAGGGCCTCTTTTATGCTCTAAAATTTTGTATGTTGCCGAACCTTTGGTGATTTTTGGGCGAAGAACCGCAGCCTCCACTTTAGTTTTGGAACCTTCTTTAGCATCCAAACGATGTACTTCGAGTTCGGTTCCCTCTTTTACCAAATGCTGGCTCCCGCCAAGCTTGATCACGGCAAGCATGTCGGTCAGTTCTTTTTGTTTTTTTGGCTGCCTCGGTTTGCGGGCCGGGGCCTTTTTTACTTTCTTTTCGGCCATATCCTTAAGATTTTACCAGGTGAAAGCTCTTCTGCAAGCGTTTGACGCCTGATTAAGTCGGAAAAAGCAGCAACGGCAAGCTTATTAGGTGCGCTGTCCGGATAGGAAACTCTGATCTTATCGGTGAGCTTTAGCCCTTTCTCTTTTCTTAAACCCTGGATCTCTCTAACAAGCTCACGGGCGGATCGCTCGGCTTTCAACTCATCCGTAAGTTTAGTATTAAAATCAACGGCAAGCTCCCCGTCCTTTTTAAGGAGTACTTCTTTGACATTCAACTCCTTTTTAAGGAGGTTTGTCAGCTCTGCCTTTTGGGTTTTAAAGCCGCTTGATCCTTTTACAGTTAAGGAAGCCAAGGGCTGCCTTAGAGGGATTTTATTAATTTTTCTAAAAGAGTGTCCAAGAGAAACAATCTCTCGAAGATGCTCCATCTGCCTCTCTAGCGGGCTGTCAACGTGCATTTTATTAAAGGAAGGCCAGAGGGCTAAGTGAACCGAATTTTTTACCGTGTAGCCGGTGCGCGAGGAGCCGGAGCCTGTCAAATTCTGATGCATCTCTTCGGCTGCAAAAGGCATAAACGGGGAAGAAAGTCGAACCACCGCTTCCAAAACCTCATGCATAGTTTGGTAAAAAGACGCTTTTGAAGACTCATCCTCCGCCGTCGGGCCAACCCTGTCTCGCGAACGCCTCACATACCATTGGGACAAATCGTCCACCACAAACCGCTCAATCGCCTCAGAGGCGGTTTTGGCATCATACCCGTCCAAAGCCTCCGTAACTCCTTTAACCAAAGAGTTCGACCTGGAAAGAATCCACTGGTCCAAAACCTCCCGCCGTGCACTCTTAGCTCCTTTTTTAGGAACCCAGCCATCAACCAAAGCGTTCCCGACGAAAAACCGGTAAGTATTCCAAAAAATCAAGAAAAACCGCCTTCTAACAATTTCGGCCGCCCCGTAGCTAAAATTAACGGTTGTGGCCGGGTCATGTGTTGCATAAAGCCAACGCATAATATCCACTCCCATCCGCTCGGCCCCCTCGTTAAACTCAATCGCATTCCCCAATGATTTGTGCATCTCTCTGCCCTTCTCGTCGCGGACCAGTGCGTGGCCCAAAACACTCTCAAACGGAGCCGTGTCCTCCAAAACGGAAGACATCGCCAGAAGCGAATAAAACCAATTTCTAAACTGTCCAGGGAAAGATTCGGTAATAAAATCAAACGGGAACCATTTGCTCCAGTATTCCTTATCTGTAAGATAACTGACTTTGCCGGTCTTTGGATCAACAAGGGTAGAGAAAGGAACAATCCCTGCATCAAGCCAAGGGTTTCCAACATCCTTAATTCTTGAAACCGCTCTTTCGCATTTCGAGCAGCGGATTTTTACTTCGTCAACCCACGGGCGGTGCGGCGAGTGTTTCTTAAATTTATCCCACCCGGAAATTGCTTTTTCTTTGAGTTCCTCACGGCTCCCGATAACCTCTAGATTTCCACAATGGCGGCATTTGTAAAAAGGAAGTGCCAAGCCCCAATAGCGCTTTTTGGATACCATCCAATCACGCATGTTGGCAAGCCAGTCAAGTTCCCTGTCCAAGCCAAAGGAAGGGATCCAGTTTATGGTTTTGGTTATGCGCGTGAGGCGGGTTCTAAGATCGTCCATTGCGATGTACCACTCGTCAACCAGCCTAAAAATAAGCTCTGATCCGCAGCGCCAGCAAACGGGATACCGGTGCGTGTAATCTTCAACCTTGTAAAGAAGGCCTTTTTCCTTAAGTGCTGCAACAATCTGAGAGCCGACCTCAAATGCGCTTTTGCCGGAGCAGCTGCCAAAACCTTCCAAAAACACTCCCTCCTCGTTAAGAGATTCAATTACGGGAAGGTTTTTATCTTTGGCAAGCTCATAATCCTCCTGGCCGCTTCCTGGCGCAATATGGACAACGCCGGTCCCCTCCTCCAAATTGACAAAGTCGGCATCCACAACTTTATGCTTTAACCCTCGCTGGGAAAAAAAGTCCGGGAAGAGGGATTCAAATTCCAAACCCACCAAATCTTTGCCCAAAACCTCCTTAACCACCTTACCTTTAACTCCCGCCTCTTTAAGCCGGTCCGTTGCCAAAATGAAGGTTTGCCCGTCTTGTGAAACAAAAGAATATTTAATGTCACGACCTACCGCAAGAGAGGTGTTTGCCGGCAGAGTCCAGGAAGTAGTAGTCCAAACCAGGAAAAACGTTTCATCCTCCCCGAAAACCGGAAATTTTACAAAAACTCCCGGGTGGGTCAATTCTTTGTAGCCTTCGGTTACAATCTCGTGCTCGGATAATGCCGTACCGCAGCGGGCGCACCACGGAACAACATCTCTTCCCTCATAGATCCAACCTTCTTCGTGGCACTTTTTGAGAAAACTCCAAATGGCATAGTTGTTTTCGTCGGAGAGGGTAAAGTAGGAGTTTTCCCAGTCCATAAAATATCCTAGGCGTTTGGACTGCTCAGTTTGGATCCCGGCGTATTTAAAAACTCTCTCTTTGCATTTTTCAACAAACTTGTCTATGCCGTAGCGCTCGATGTCTTTTTTAGTCTTAAATCCAAGGTCTTTTTCCACCTCCACCTCAACCCAAAGGCCCTGGGCGTCAAAACCGTTCTGGAACCTTTGCTTAAACCCCTGCATATTTTTATAACGCTGGAAAAGGTCTTTGTAGGTTCGGCCCCACGCATGGTGCACCCCCATGGGATTATTTGCCGTTATGGGGCCATCCAAAAACCTAAACAGTTTTTTAGAGCGGTCGTTTTTCCTTAAATACTTCTTTTCCAACCCTGACGAGTACCACCACTTAAGAATTTTTCTCTCTAACTTCGGAAAGTCAACAACCGATTCCACCTTTTTAAAGTCAGACATACGAATTAGTTTATCAGAGTTGACAGGGATGGAAAAGTGACTTAAGATGGAGAAAACCTATAAGAAAAGGAGAAGATATGCCAAGCGGTTCCCTTAAACCGTTTCTTAAGCAAATCGGAGATCATCCTCTTTTGACCGCTGAAGAAGAGAGAAAGCTTTCCAATCTCTATCAGGAAGGAAAGCGGGCAAAAGACAAGCTTCTCAGCAAAGGGAGAAGATCCCCTCAAACGGTAAAGCTTTTGGAAAGAAAGGCTACCGAGGGAGAAGAAGCTCGCCAAAAGCTGATTAGCTCAAACTTGAGGCTGGTTATCAGTAACGCCTCCAAATATGCCCGAAAGTTGCAACAGTTTCCGAACGATACGATCGACATCAACGATCTTGCCCAAGATGGAATGCTCGGCCTAATCCGGGCGATTGAAGATTACGATCCTGAAAAAGCGCGTTTCTCCACCTACGCGACCTGGTGGATTATTCAACATATGCAGCGCGGACTTGACAATACGGTATCTACCATACGTATTCCCGTTCATATGGTCAATCGGCGCCGTAAGGTGTTAAAAAACGAAAATCTTCTCCAGCAAAGGCAAGGCAGGCAGGAGATCGCTGTAGAGGATGTGGCTAGAGCATCTGATCTGACGGAGCGGAAGGTTACTGAAGTTTCCAACCTCCCTTGGACAACCTCGCTAGACGAACCGCTCCCTAATGATGGTGGCGACAACGAAACTGAAAGGATCAAGTTGATCGGAGACACGATTGATGTGGAGGCAGAAGCTCTTACCCAAGTCCTGACCTCTCAACTGGTTGAAGCGATGAGGGAAGTTCTCACCCCAAAGGAACAGCTTGTCCTGCGGTGGAGATACTGGGATGGATTAAAAGGACCTAAGATCGTCAAGAAACTGGATCTCACCCGACAGAGGGTGGAACAGATCCAACGCCACGCCCGTGTGAAACTTGCTTATTACTTGGAGAAAACGGCTCTGGTTTAACAATCTAGAGCCGTCTTTTTTTATTAGTATTCGATTCCCTTTTTCCCCCGCAACCCCTCCCTAAAGGGGTGTTTAATTTCTCTGACTTCCGAAACCAAATCGGCCAGTTCCAAGAACTCCTGCGGTGCATCCCTACCAGTAAGAATAACGCTTAAATTTTTTGGTTTGGATTTTAAAAACTCCAAAACCTCCCCCACTTCCAAAAGCCCAAGGTGCACCGCATTGTTGACCTCGTCTAAAATCAAAAGATCGTAACCTCCTGTATCCAGTTTTCCTTTAGTGAAATCAAATGCTCGCTCAGCAGCCTGAACGTGCTGAGCCCTTTCCTTCCGGTCAGTTAAAATACCCACGTAACCCAAACCCATCGGATAAACTTCAACTCCAAGTTTTTTGAGAGGTGCGACTTCTCCGGATATAACCTGCTTTATGAACTGAACAATTAAAACCTTCCAACCCTGCCCGATAGAGCGGACTGCCTGCCCAATCGCGGCCGTGGTTTTACCCTTGCCTTCTCCCGTAAAAACATAAATTAAACCTTTTTCTCCCACAGCTCAAGTTTACACCAAATAAATCCTGCTCGAGCCAGTTTGTGTCATAAGCTTACTGGCACAGGTAGTTCACCATTGGAACCAAATTATCCCTGATCTGAAGAATTGGGCTAGTTTGGGAAGGACGGGATTGGACACTTCTCCCACAGTAGTAACTGCCAGAAGTTAGTAGAACCTTGGCAGGCCTTGGCGGCCAAGAGATCAGAAGGTCGTATTTCAGATCAAAAACCTACCTGGCAGCAGATCTTTTAGGTAGCGAATCTTTTCTTTTTTCTCGAACGGCTCAACGTCAAATTCCCTCCTCGCC